>JAYVJI010000829.1:0-7943 GCA_043769435.1 Verrucomicrobiota bacterium | reverse complement strand
AAAGCTGGAATGAACTGAGGAAACCCGACAGAGTCTGCCACTAATGACCAATCCAGCAGAGTTTTCCGGTAGCCTGCCGCCAGCCCCAACAGCTGCCGGTAGCGAGCCCGTGGTCATGCCCGGATCTCAGGTTGAGCCCATCGTGTTGCCCCGCGGCGAAGCGCTGCCCTTGCCGATCACCGCTGCGCCGATTCTCCTGATACCTCGGGCCGGGCAAAAGCCGCTGAGTCTGCATGAGGGAAACATCCTGTCTCCTGAGACGGCCGTGGAGCGCTGGAACACGCCGGTAATGCTCGCGCCGATACCCCGGCGGATACTGGACCCCATGCCTGATCCCGGGGAGGCAGAGGTGGTGGACGAGGAGGAGGAAAAAGCGGAGGGGGATGCGGGCAGGGAAGAATCACCCGAACAGGAGCCCGGGAAACTGCGAAGGAATCTCCGGCGGATTCTCCGCCGTTTTAACCCTGCGGGAAAGCCTGCATTCACGCCGAAAAAGCCATACGAATTCAGCCTGGAAAGGGCTTCCAGATGGGGAGAGGAGGAACATCATAAGGCTTCCCGATGGGTGCTGGGCGCTGCGCTGGTTTTGATAGCGTCTGCTGTATTCTTTCTACCCCGCTGGCTCATCAACACTGAGGATGTCAGTCCCACAACTGTCGCGGACTCGCCTGTCAGCGAAGTTGCCGGCGTGGAAGCCGCGAAGCTGGCGATCTCTCGGTTTTTCGTGGCCACCAGCATTGAAGACATGGCCAAAGAGGTGCGTCATCCTGCCACTACTATTCCGAGGATGCGACACTGGTATGGCAGTGCCACCCGGACGCCGCAGACCGTGGAGTTCACTCAGGACTGGATCGAATACGGCGGTCTCACCAAGTATGGCAGCATCCACCTCAAGACCAGCGCGATACTTGACGGGATGGGGCTGAGCCCGGTTTTTCTGGAGCAGACGCCAGACGGATCCTTCAAAATAGACTGGGAGCACATGGTTCAGTATTCCGATACTCCCTGGGCTGCTTTTCTAGATAATCCTGATGCGGAACCTGCGGAATTCCGCGTCACTGCCTCGCTCATTGATCACTACATGGGCCCTTACTCTGATAAGTCCCGCTACCTTGCGTTCAGACTGGCGGATGCCCGCAACACCGCATCATGCACAGGCTATGCGGCAGTGAATACTCCAGCGGCCGAGGCCTTGCTCTCCGCTGTGAAAGGCGCCGGTGAGGAGTCGCTGGACCCCGTCACAAGGAAGGGCCGGGCCGAGGCCCGGCTCCGCCTCCGTTTTGAAGAAGGCGGAAAGCGCTTCAATTTAGTGGTCATCGACAGTCTCATCCGCCCGGATTGGCTCGAGCCCTGAACTTCACCGGAAAAACGCGCGTGACAAGCAGGCTTGCAACTACCGCGCTTCGGATCATATGAAGGGAATGGATATCGCATCGCTATGGCTTGGACTCAAAGATGAGGCCCGCTCCCAACTGGAAACCCGGAACTACGCCCGGGACTCGCTCGCCCTGCGCCTCTCCGAGGGCGGGGTGGAAGCCCGTGAAATCACGAGCCTTGAGGCAAGGGAATCCCTGAAGCAGGCATGGATTCCCGGGGTCGAGATTTTTTCGCGCACTGTTTTTGCTCAGCCCTCTAGGGGTTTTTTTGGTGAGTTTGCGCGCCAGTCCGAAGGCCCGCTGCACCGAATCGGCATGTGGCCAGGCCAATGGGCGGCAGCCCGGATGTTTGCCGGCACCGCCAAAGGGTTCCACATCCACCCACCCTTCATTCCGGAAGGTATCAGCCCGGAGGCCTGGTTTCAAAGGCTCTTTGTGGCTGAAGCGGAAAACTACTCCCTGCGCCCTTATTCTCAAGAACAGTGGGACGTTATGTTTTTCCTGCAGGGCATCGTGGAAATGATCCTAACCGATGAACGCGCCGGGCTGCCGCGACGGATCATGCGCTTCACTATATGGGGGGACAACCTCCCCTCAGCAAGCAATGCCGGCGTGGTCATTCCCGCTGGTGTCGGTCACGCCCTCCGCTCCGCCTCCAGCGACGACCTGCTGATGGTCTACGGCACCACCACGGTTTTCCGTCCGGAAAATGAAGGCAGGATCGCCAGCAGCGTGGAAAGCGCACCGCTTCCCGGGCCGTGGCTGGAGTGGCTGGAGGGAAGGAAACTTTAGTTCCCCCGCTCCATGAATGAGGACGCAACAGACTGGGGCTACCAGGCCTATGACCGAGACACCGTGGACCGGGTCTGGCGCACGGGCATGGAGGTTCCGGGAAATGACCCGGCTGTCTGGCGCAAAGACGAATACGGCGCATGGATGCACCGCCTCGAATACGGGCGGCGACACTCGGATTTCGGCTGGGAGGTGCTGGACCCCACAGTCCGGATGAATCACGACCTGCTGGCCCTCCGTCCGCTTCAGTGGCAAAACTACTTGGATCGCCTGGCAGCAGGGACGCAGAGCCGCATCACCGCAGACGGGCTCCGGAACGCCCGCCGGTTGCTCTGAGGAAGGCCGCCTCGACCCCCTCGGTTTTTTGATGGCATTTGCCTCTTGCATTGTCCACAGACCTCCGCAAAATCGCCGACCCGCGAGGTTTTCCCTTTGCCGTAGGTCTCTGAAGCCGTCTGCCGTGTGGCAGATCCGGCGCGCTCGCCAGAGGAAACCCGGTATTCCAAATAAATATACATCATGCCCGTAAGACTAGCCCGGTTCGAAATGCCCAGCCGCCTCGCCAAAGACGAAGCGACCGCGACCGATAATTATTCCAAATTTACCGCAGAGCCTTTCGAGGGCGGCTACGGATACACCATCGGAAACAGCCTGCGCCGCGTGCTCCTCTCCAGTCTTGAAGGAGCAGGGGTCACCAGCATCAAAATCAAAGGTGCGCAGCATGAGTTTTGCAGCCTGCCCGGCGTCATTGAGGACGTGACGGACATCGTGCTCAATCTCAAAAAGGTGCGTTTTTCCCATGGAGACATCAAAGAGGCCCGCCTCCTCAACCTGACTGTGGAACGGGAAGGCGTAGTGACCGCCGGCGACATCAAGGATGACCACGCCTATTCTGTAATCAACAGGGATCAGGTCATCTGCACCCTCGACCGCAAATCAAAGCTCGATATCGAGTTGGAAGTGCGCGTGGGACGTGGATTCGCCAGCGGGGATGAAAACAAGCGCCCGGACATGCCCATCGGCGTCATCGCTATCGATAGTATCTTCAGCCCGGTTTCCCGTGTGCGCTATGGCGTGGAAAACTCCCGCGTCGGTCAAAAAACGGACTATGATAAGCTGGTCATCGAAATCTGGACGGATGGCCGCATCAGCCCGCATGATGCCCTGACCCAATCCAGCGCCATTCTACGCAAGCACCTTGATGTCTTCGTTAACTATGACGATAACCAGATCGAGTTCGAAGCCGCTCCTCAGGAAGCCACTGAACAGGACACCGAACTCCGCAAGCTCCTGAACATGAGCGTGAACGAGATCGAACTGAGCGTGCGCGCCGCCAACTGCCTCAACAACGCCAACATCACTTCCGTGGGCCAGCTGGCCATGAAGTCCGAGGCGGAAATGCTCAAGTACCGCAATTTCGGCAAAAAATCGCTCAACGAAATCAAGGACAAGCTGTCCGAACTGGGCTTGGGCCTGGGGATGAAGCTCGATCCGGGCCTAATGGAAGCTGGCGGTCGTTCCTCCGCTTTCAGCTACTACAACAAGGAAGAGGACGATGGTCCAGGCGGACTTTCCGGTCTGATCAATCAAAACATAGACGAGGACGAAGACGAGGACTGAGCCATTTAACTAACCAACCACAAAACTTAACCAGACACTGCTCCCATGAGACACGGACGCAAAACCATCAAACTTCAGCGCCGCCAGGACCACCGGAACGCGCTCCTCGCCAACCTCGTCGTCAGCCTGATCGAACACAGCCAGATCAAGACGACCCTGGCCAAAGCAAAAGCCGTGCGCCCCTTCGCTGAGCGCATGGTCACTCTCGGCAAGCGCGGCGACTTGCACGCCCGGCGCACTGCCCTGGGCTACCTTCACAGCAAGGTCGCTGTGAAGCGCCTCTTCGACACCGTGGCCACCGCTTCGGCTTCACGCCAAGGCGGCTACACCCGCATCACGAAGCTCGGTCAGCGCATGACAGACTCCGCTCCGATGGCCTTCATCGAGTGGGTGGATGCCACTCCAAAGGCAGCAAAATCTGAAGCCGCCGCTGATGAAGCTGCTGCCCCCGCAGAGGAAACCAAAGGCGAATAGCCGCTGGTTCTGAATCACCAATTGATGGAGGCGGGGGCAGATTGCTCCCGCCTCCTTTTTGTAAGCATGAAAGACCGGGGTCCCTTGTGTCAATTATTACATAGGGACAACCTGCTTGCACCTTCTAGGAGTATCTCCATGTAGTCGCTAACTTTATACCGTTCCCCCCATGGATTCCGTCATCAACTTCTTCTCCCTTCCTTTTGTTTGGGGCCTCTGCCTGGGCCTCTTTTTGTGTACTGTTAGTGTCTGGGGCCATATGAAAACAAAGCGGGAATACCGCCGCTACCGCCGTCATCTGAGCGACAAACTGGAGTTGGAGGCTCGGCAGTACGAGCTTATCCGAAAGGAAAAGGAAACCCTCAGCAAGGAGAATGAAAACCTGCGTCTGAGGATAGGTCAACTCAGTGAAAAGACCGAGCAGAAAGTCCTGCGTGACCTTGAGATTCTCACTCGGGCGGAGAAGCGTATGATGGTGCAGGCCCCCGGATTCGCAGGCGCATGGGAATCCGCTAAGTCCGCAGCCTCGGAGGAATTATCCGCGGAGGACAGCGGCCGCAGCCTGCCCCGCCGCCTCTTCTCCCGCCTTTTTGGCACCGGGAATGCCGTCCGGGATGCCCTGCCCGAGAGCAGCACCTCCAGCACCATTCCCGACAGTGGCGTCCAGCAACAGGACCCCCCCACACAAACCATGCCGCGCCAGGATAATACCCCTGCTCCGGCAGCGCCACAAGCCTAGCATTCTCCTGCCTCAACCGGCCAGGCCCAAGTATGGAAATTCCCGCCGAACTCCGCTCAGACTACGGCGATCAGCCCTTCCAGTGCTGTACCCGTTGCGGAGAGGGCGTGGAGGACATGCCGGAAGGCTACCAGATCAGCAAGCTGGTCCGGGACAGAGAGACCATCTATGAATACGCACTCTGCCATGACTGTCACACCGGGCTGCTGGCGAAGTTTTCCGCAGAGTCCCGCAGAAGGATAGAACTCTTCCACAACGAGCACGTCTCCCTCAACATGCGGGAACTGCACTGTGCAGTCTGTGGCCGCGAGCGCAGTCAGCATGCCGAGTACGCCCTGACCGCTGCCTGCATCCATGACAGAGTGATTCATCAACTCATGGTCTGTGGGCCTTGCCGTCGGGAAATGGATTCCTTGCTGTCGCCTGAGACACGCCAAGTCTGGGATCAATTCATCAACGAAAACCTCCCAGGTGTTCCAGCCACTGTCCCAGCACCTTCTCCCCTAGAATTACTTCCGGTGTAGATAGATAGGTCAGTTTTTAGAGAGGCCCTCCATAAAGCGAGGCCATCCATAACCACCGCACGCTTCAAGCGCTAGTCAATTACACCAGCTGGTGGCTGCCGATAGCTTGATCGAGATTCCAATAATATTCACCCACGTCGTCGGGCTACGGCATGGACGTGGACTGGGTGACCCGGTAGAATTTTCTTTCGGTCCCGGCAGGTTCGCTCCAGCGGGTGATGGTGTCAGTGGCTTGGATGGGGGCGGTGGCTGGGGTCCATTGGACGAGGTTGGGGCTGGTTTCTAGTTGATAGTAAAGGCCACGGGTGCTGGGCCATTTTACTTCGACTTCTGTGGCTGTGGTGAAGTGGATCGTGGGGTCGATGGGTTGCTGGAGGATGGTGGCGTCCCAGTATTTTTGGACGGCGGACCATGCCTGGAGGCCGGCCTGGGAGCCGATGACGCGGGCGGGGAGGTCGTCCATGGCGGCGTGGATGCCGCCCCAGCGACGGGAGGCGGCGGCTTCATCGGCGGCGTCGAAGTAGGTGGCCCACTGGAGTTGGATGGTGATGCTGGGGCCGCGTTCGGTTTTTAAAAAAGTGCCGGCGGGAGCGTTGAGGGTGCCCATGCCGCCGGGAAAAAAATCGCTGCCGGTGAAGCGGGCGAGGACTTCGGCGGCGGCGCGGCTGAAGGTGCTGTGTCCAGAGGTGTAGCCGGGGAAGGGCGGGGTGACGAAGGTGCGGTCTTGATAAGGAAACCACGAGATCCCGCGGATCCATGTGGGGAGGGCGCGTTGCACGGTGGGGTCCTCGGGACGGCCGGGCCATGTGCGGACGGCGATTTCTCCGACTGTGAATGGCGGGCCATAGTGGGCGGGTGGTTGGTTATGGTGTTCGCCGCCGACGGCGAGCGAGGCGGCGGTGACGACGGCGGTTAGGCCCGGGATGAGCGGGAGTCCTTCGGCGTGAAAATTGGGAAGCGTGGGGTCGGAGGACTGGCCTTGGGTAGCCATGAAGCGGATCATTGATATGGGTCTCGGGGAATCGTAGAACCGCTTCAATGACCACGCCGCGCAGGCGGCATCGTGGGTGGCTGCGGCGACAGCAAGATACAATTTCACATCCCATTCCAAGTCGCTCACGATGGGGCCGGTGCCGCGGATTCGCTTGTTAGGAATGCCATCGCTGGCGTGGTTGGCGACGGAATGCCAATGGCCGGGCGGGGTCTCGGAGTCGGGGCCATCCGCCCAATATTCAGCGATGACGCGACCGTAATCGCCGCAGGGGACGACTTGGGCGGCGTAGGGTAGGCCGGTGGAGGGATTGAGCGGACGTCCGCTGCCGGACTCGGTGCCGAGTGGATTATTTCCGAGCGCTCCGGGGGAAATATCGATCATGGTCATGTCACCGAGTGCGGCACTTTTTTGGAGGACTTCTATGGCCTCGGCTTTATATAGCCCGGGATTGGCGTTGGGCCCGCGCAGGCGGATCGGGCCGCCGGGATTGATCCACGGGACAGTCGGCGCGGCGCGGCGGAGGGCGAAGGGCCGGGTCCGCATCCATGAAACACCGACAAAGTTTTGCAGGGTGATGGGTTCTAGCCCGTTCTGCGAAAAGCCTTCGTCGAAGGTCAGGGGATGCCAGCGATCAGGGTCGCTCCCTGCGGGGTAGCCGCTGAGCGGGACGCCATTTTCGAGCACTGGGAAGGCGGGCTGGCTGTTCGTATAAGTCGGATCGGAAAAGCCGTTCGCTTGGTTGGCACCGTCGGAGAGCATCCATGCCAAGAGGGTGGCAGCGATGCGGTTGCCGAGATTCGCTGGGGTGTTGCCGGTGGTCGCGGTGATGGTTTTATCATAGCCGAGGGCGAGCAATCGGGCATCGAGCGCGGCGGAAATTTGCGTGGCGCTGATGGAGTTGGCGTAGCGGGCCTTCAGCATCCGGTAGCCGGCGAAACTCGCGGCCTCGTTGCGTGCGGCGGCGCTGTCGGCGGCGGTAGCACGCTCGTGAAAAATGTAGCCGATCGCCGTGGCGTCGTAAGCCGCCCAGGCATCATACATGGCGACGGCGGTGTAGAAAAGATTCCGCGCATGGACGGGCGGGTTGGGCCTGTCGATGCGGATCGCGGCGAGGTTTTCTTCATTCCACCATCGGGCGACGGAGTAGGCCGCTGTGGCATGACCACAGCAGAAAAACCACAAATAGAGTGCGCAACGGTTGGTCAATAAACGATTCATAGGACGAGTTCAACTATGTGGCCGGATTCCTAGTTGGGCGAGAAAAAAATAGGGGTAAATAAAGTTGACGGACGAACAAGCCTTAGCTAAACATGAGCGACCCACTTTTAGCCACAGACTCTCCATGAAAAAAATACTGTTGCCGCTTCTCGCGCTCTCTTTCAGAACCACAGAGGCAAACGCCGCTGTTATCATCACCGAGATCG
>JAYVJI010000828.1:0-2455 GCA_043769435.1 Verrucomicrobiota bacterium | reverse complement strand
GCACGCGGGAGTAGCGCGAAAAAACAGCCATGCCCGGCCCGATGGCGGCCTGCGCCAGGTCCACGGGCGCGATGTTGCCCTTCTGCAAAAGCCGGAGTGCTTCGGGGAGTTCCCGCTTCAACGCGGCGAGTAAGTCTCGGCGGGAAATCACCACGGCATTCTCCGCGCGCAGACGACAAACTATGACAATCGAGGAGGCCAGCGAATTAAGGTCAGCCTTTATTCCCGTAATGCTTTCTGTTCTCACCGGCCAAGTTCCAACTACAGACAAACCCGACCGCATTAGCATCCCGAGCATTACATCCCAAACAGTCGAACGAACCTCTTCAAGTCCCTCGCCAACAGAGTTTTCTTCCTGCTTGTAGGTATAGTACAGGACCAAAGGATAATCCTCATGCTGCGCCTTCGCCAAGCTCATGAGCGCAGCCTGAAGGCTTGATTCAAAGTACTTCCGCGACAATTCTACTGAACCATTGTGACGGTAGCGGTTTGCAATCATCTCGTCTTCCTTCGGAGTCAGAAAAGTCTGAAATGCCTCGGGAAAGAAGGCTCGAAGTGACCGTCTCAGCCAAATGTAAAAGTAGTCGGCGAGGTCCGCGTATCCAACGTTGTCGTAATACTGAGGACCGGTGAACACGAGACCCCGACGACGATAGTTGCCCGCAACCTCTGCCACGCCTCCAGCCTTGACGGTGTTGCTCGACTTGGCTGGCGACAGGCCTTCGATAACTTTGGCGACAAAGTCGCAGCACTTCAGCCAATTGGCGGCTTCGCAGAAGGGATTGATCTCGCCAAAGTCCCACGGCATGGCGAGGGCTTGACGGGCGAACATGGTGATGACGAGTTCATGCGCCGGGTGGCTGCTCCACGGGCAAAGCGTGGAGAACTGCTGGCTGATGCGGTCCACCGCGAAAGCGAGGTACACCGCCACGGCATCGGCATAGCCTGCGTCTCCGCCGCTGTCCTGCTTCACCTGCTCGCGGGCCGCCGCGACCAATCCCGACAGGGTCATCATGCCGTGAAGCTGCCGAGCGGTGAAGAGATCGGCGTGGCGCAGCATACCATAGATCCGCACGTTGAAGCCGAGAGAAAACGGAGAGATTTCTGTGTCCGGCACGCCGTCCGGTGGTGCCACGGCGGCGGCAGCTTCCTGCGACGGATGCGGAGGCAGGTAGATGCGGCCCCGCTGCCCCTCACAGGCGATGGCCATCATCCGTGCGCCCATGCGGCCGGCCTGAGCTTCCAGCCGGGCATACTTCAGCGGGATGGGCGTGCCTGTCAGGATACAGACGGCACCGGTACGCGAGACGGTGCCATCCATCGCCGGCCCGCCCGGGTGGCTTTTCTCTGTTTGCACCTCAAAGTGCCACCCGGCGGCACCGACCACCGGATCGGTCACTACCGGGCTGACCCATGTTTTGCGACCAGGCTTTTTGGCGAGCCAAAACGACTTGGCCATCGGCACATGGGTTCCCCGCGCGGCGGGATCAGGACTGGCGATCGTCCGCGTCCAAATCCATGCGATGACCGTCAGGCTTTGCACGTTCGTGGCCTTCGCGGCGATCTCTTCAGGTGTGGCATGCCGCCAGGTTCCATCCGATTCCTGAACGGCCAGGGCCGGAGGGTAGAGCGGCCCGATGGTTTTCTCCGCCTCCTGCCGCATCCATTTCCCATAGTAACGAACATCATCGGCCAGTCCTGCCGAGCCGTTCCATGAACCGGAGGCCGCCAGTTTGCGGAGGGCGGCGGGATTGACCGGGGGACTGTTGAGGTAGCGGGGTGGAATCTCAATGAGCGCCTTGTTGATGAGCACCGGCACGGGATTCAAATCACTGGCGTGGGCCTCCAGTCCGAGCCGCTGCGCCTCAAGCGGAATGGAGCCGCCGCCGCAAAAGGGATCGTACACCGGCGGAGGAATGCCGCCGGTGCAGAGGAGAATCAGTTCGTGCGCCGTGTGGAGGATTTCAGACTGGTTGCAGTTCTCCCACTTCACGAGTTCAGCGATGAAGGAAAAGAGGCGCTCGCGCGGCGAGTGTCCGTGACTGGTGAAATCCAGCCGGGTGCAGGCGGCCACGTAGAGCGGGTCCGCATCCGCTGCTTCCGGGTCATCCACCAGCGAGGCAAAGAGGACCGCCCTGCTCGCCGCCAGCGGCTGCCGCGCCCACCACAGATGCAGCGTGCAGGGATGCCCATGCCGGATGTGCTTCTCCCGCGCCGCCTCGCGATTGATGTCCTCCAGCGGGAGGGCGACTTCGATGAGCTTTTTGCGGTAGGGGGTCATGAGCAGAGATTCGTGGCGGCAGATTCCTCGAACTTCTCATCCTCGCCTACGATCTCAGCCCATGCTGCGTCATAAGCAGCCGGGTTGGCCAGGTAGCGTCCCATTTGATCCAGACTGCGGTGAATTACACCGAGATCCCCAGGCCGAACGTCTGTGAATTGAACAGCAGCCATG
>JAYVJI010000827.1:0-2594 GCA_043769435.1 Verrucomicrobiota bacterium | reverse complement strand
CTATTCCCGTGATCCTCATCTGCGTGGCTATTTATTTCAGCTACGCATGGGGTGACCTTTTTGGGGTAGCCACGGCGGTCATGTCCATGCTGAGCATGGCGGGCATCATCATCTCTCTGGACGCCTTCGGCCCCATCACGGACAACGCGGGAGGCATCGCCGTCATGAGCGGTCTGCCCGAGGAGGTCCGGGCGCGGACGGACTCGCTGGATGCCGTAGGCAACACGATGAAGGCCGTGACAAAAGGCTACGCTATCGCTTCTGCGGGACTGGCGGCGCTCGTGCTTTTCGGGTCGTATTATTTGGAGCTTGAGCGGAAAATCGGCCACAGCTTGGCGTTCTCCTTAAAAGAACCTGTGGTGCTCATCGGGATGTTTATAGGCGGCCTGCTGCCCTTCCTGTTCAGCGCCTGGAGTATCAGCGCTGTGGGTAAAGCGGCTGGAGCTGTAGTGGAGGAAGTCCGCCGCCAGATCAAGGCATTCCCGGGCATTCTGGATGGCACGCAAAAGCCGGACTATGCTACCTGCGTGGCCATCGTCACGAAGTCGGCGTTGCGGGAGATGACGCTCCCGGCGCTCCTCCCCATAGCGGGCGTGCTGATCGTGGCCGGGTTTCCTTTTCTCTCCAGTGATCTGCGGGCCGAAATGCTCGGCGGCCTGCTCGTGGGGACCATCGTTACGGGTCTCTTTGTCGGCATCAGCATGACCTCCGCCGGCGGTGCCTGGGACAATGCCAAAAAATACATCGAAGAGGGCAACCACGGCGGGAAGCACAGCGACGCGCACAAGGCGGCGGTGACCGGCGATACTGTCGGAGATCCCTATAAGGATACTGCCGGTCCAGCCATCAATCCCATGATCAAGGTAGTGAACATCGTTGCTATCCTAGTTATCGAGTTGTTCTTCGTCAGCTAAGCCGGCGGCTCCGGTGGGGCTGCTACTGATGGGCTGCTACTGATGGGCTGCTACTGATGGGGGATTCCCTCGAGGGCTGGAGCCGCTGGAGAGATCGGCGGCGGCAGCGGATCTGTGGTCCAGTCCAGCCCGCGTTCCCGCAGGAACATGCGGAGTGTATGGACGTCCCAGCGCCACATCGTTTGTGTGCGCTGGTCCAGTTCCCACACCTGAGAGCCATCTCCGCTCATGGCTACCTGGAGCGCCTGGGTGTCGCTGTCCCGGTGCAGGGTGACCGCAGTGGCTCCCGTGGCCGCGTTCTGAATAGTCACGCTACCGGGTTGCGTACTGCTCAGCAGCCAGCGGGAGGTGGGATCAAACCAGGCAGGCCTTCCGATGCCCCCGTTTCCGCCGCCTGGATTTGCCCATACCTCTTCCCACGTCTCTGCCCGCAGGAGCCGGAAGCCACGGGAATCACCGATCATAAGAAAGCGTCCATCCGGACTGAATGTGGCATTGCTCCATGCTCCGGTGGTCGGGATGAGCACTCCCTTCGCCGCATCCGCGACGGGAAAGATCAGGATATTCTGCGTCCGGAACCCATGGGCCAGCCATTTCCCATCAGGGCTCAGCGAGACGCTCTCGCTGGCATCCAGTGCCATGGGAAGTGTCTGTTTTTGCAGGCCGGACACAGAGGAATGCAGGATCATCCACCGTTGATCATTGCGCCAGCCTGCGGTGGTATGGCCGTCCGTGGATGTCCGGAGTTGATAGAATGAAGTCCCTGGCGCGTGCAGGTGGAGGAGAGCCGGGGTGCCCGCAGTCCACCGGCCATCAGCCTCGGGCTGCAGTGGGATGCGGGTGCAGGCCCATCCGCCCAGCAGCAGGTAGCGGCCGTCATGGGAGAAAACGGCCTCCGTGGCAGGCGTCGGCCATGCGCTCTGGAGCGAGGCCCGGGCGGCATCATACAGGAGGAGGGAGGACGCCCCTGGCACGATGATCCACGGCTCGGCAGGGTGCAGTGCAAAGCGCGCGATGGCCCCATTTCTGGAAACAATGGCCTCCCGCGGAAGCACCAGTGGCCAGCAAACCGCCGCCGGATCAAACTGATAGCAGACAACACCATTACTGTTAGTCAAAACGAGGCGCTTTCCATCCAATGAAAACACCGGCGTGCCTGCGGGGAGCGGGATCCGGAAAGGTCGTGACCCATCAGCCAGATTCCAAAGATACGAAGTGGAGGCCCATGACGAGGACACGAGAAACCGCCCGTCAGGAGAAATGGCTAGGGCGCTGATGACTGACTGGCCGGCCTCGATATGCTCACAGGTGCCAGTGCCGTCTGTCCTCCAGATGCCCAGTCCACCGTCCTCAAATCCAGCTGCTACGACCTGCCCGTCTGCGGAGAGCGCCACGGGACCGCTCAATGCGCGTTGACTCTTCAGTTGGAATAACACTTTTCCATCCGGCAGTGCATGCAGCCGGATCTCTGTGCCCAGGCACTGACAAAAAGCGACCCGCTTCCCATCCGCAGACAGGCTGCTGCCGAAGTCCTGACCGGCGCGGAAGCCGATGGGCAGCTGCCACACCGCGCGCGCCCCGGGATCGCCGGGATGCAGCACCGTGACGGTCCCGTCGCTTCTCCATGCCACAGCGCGGCTGCCATCCGGGGTCACGCTCCAGTAGCAGCCTCCAGCGCCC
>JAYVJI010000826.1:0-10630 GCA_043769435.1 Verrucomicrobiota bacterium | reverse complement strand
AATTATACGTGCGCGCGCAGCCTCCCCCGATGCCCAAAGAAAAGCAGACGCATACAAGTTGGTGTGAATGTCATCGGCGATTTGCCGCAGCCTCTCTAGCTTAAGATAGGTCGCAATCTGGGCGACGGCGGACGAAATGTATTTTGCCATCCTAGGTTCCGGATTGCGGAATGCTGCTTCGAGGGATCTCAAAAAAAAGAGGACATGCGCCTCTTGAGGATCGTTGCCACTTTGGACAGCCAACTGACCGATACGGTCGTAGGCATAAGCCTGCTCTTCGGCGTGGCGTCCGCGCAAGAAATCGCCCGGTATACTTGCCGCAGGAATAGCCAAGAGTCGGTTCAGCAGTTCTGACGCTTCTCCGACACTAGGCTCCGTATGCTGGAACCGGTAGTCTGCCTCTCTGGCGACCAGCATGAGGGCGATTGCCGCTGATACACGCATGAGCCGTTCGGATGCAGGCAGGGTAACATTCGGCTTACGCGCGGCTGCTTCGATCCGCGCCCGTATCCCCTCGACTTCTGAAAGCAGATCGTTGCTTGGAACGTCGTTGCGGTAAGATTGAAACTCGCCATGCAACTCGCGCAGTCGAGTGAGAAGACGAAACCGTTCACAGTCGTCTGAACTAATGGTTAAAAGAAGCCACCGCAAGTCCTCTTGGAAGAGCCGCGAGTCCAACTCACTGGGCGCATAATCAACTGGCACAGGAATGACAGTGTCGTCCCGGGGCGGACAGTAAGGAGAGGTGTAACCCAATCGCGCGTCAGACATCTGCCCGTCATACCATTGAGCGGCGTGCTTGACTTCGTGAAAGAAGACACGAACTCGGGCCAACCATTCTTGAGATTGCAGATGCACTCCCAACTTGACACAATGATCAAAATATCCGTGTCCGGTTGATTTTGACCAACGGTCTCCAGCCTGGTAGCACCCGTTTAGTGGCTCTCCTTTCTCGTTTTTGAGGTCCGGGACAAATGCAGCCCGGACCGTTGCCCTAGAGTTGTGCTCGTTGTTATAGGACAGTTTGAGGAAATCCCATAGCGCGTCGGTGAGATTGTCATCCGTCTCCAGCCGCTGGTGTTTCGGATTGCCAAGGCTGAGTAAAGCGGCGAGGAGGTGACGACTGAATGTCGGGGCGATCCACTCTGCAGCCCAAAGGTCCAGTTCCGGATAACTGGTGAACATCGAGTCCAGCGCCGGCAGATCACTTACCCGTGTATCACCTTGCCGGGCTTTACTCATCACCTCATCCACGATCGCCCGGTTCGCTATCGTGTCTCTGGCTGTCCCGCGGTTCAATGTTGGTCCTCCGGTTTAAGGCTAACATCGGTCGCGGGATGCTGCCTGGCTTTGAACACATCACGGAGAATAGACACAACCGCCGAACGCTCATACCACCAGGTTTTACGGTTATGCGACTCGCGGTGCGGTCCGGCCGGGCCGACCCCGTCCCAAGGTTTGGTGCTGTAGTGCCAATCGACGATCATGTATTCATCGAGAGTCGCCATGTGTCTTTGGAGCAGGCCGGTGAACTCCCTTGCTGCACGGGCAGCAAATTCCTCCGGTTCGCCTTTGGTCTTCCGGAGAGCTGCGTTGACCTCGCTCGCATCCTTGGCAAATGCCGCCTTATCCGTCGAGGACGCCAAGCTGAATTTGCACTGCAAATTGTCGATTTCGCCGCGGTTACCCGTCTGCACCTTGAGGAAGGGGAACCAGAATTCACTCCCTCCGTTATCAGCCGGCCGGGACCGCTGCTCCTCGATCCGCCGAGTGAGTTCGGAGTGGTATGCTCTACCGACCCTTTTGGGGTCGGCCGCCGTCGCAAGATAGTCCTGTGGCGAGTTGCTCGGAGTCTTATGGTGATAGCAAGCCATATATTTGGATTCTACTTATTGCCGACTAGCGTCCGCAAGCTGAGCGACAAGCGGAACGCCATACAAAGTGACGCTGAGGCTTCGGCGCACCGCCAGCCAATCGAACTATTCCCAGTAAAGACTTAATTGGCAAGGGTCTCATTATTCGAGATTCAGGCTTTTTGGAGCAAAAAAAGACTGTTCGCACCAGTAAGGAATTCACTTTTGATGGCATTTCCTTTGGCGGGCAAATGAGCGCATAGCGCATGAAGTCGTAGGACCAGAAGGCGCTCATGGGGGATCAGCCGTGGGGGTGGAAGTGGAGGCGGCCGGGGGCGAGGGCGGTGCCGTAGGCTTCGGTGAGGAAGTGCTCGCTGAGGACTTCGTGGGGCGGGCCGAGGCCGCAGAAGTTTTGATTCAGGCAGCCGACTCGGGTGGCGAGGTGGCTGACGAAATGGAGGTCGTGGGAGACGAAGATGATGGTGAGGCCGAGGGTGGCGTGGAGTTCGTGGAGGAGGAGCTGGAGTTCCTCCGAGCCGCGGCGGTCGATGCTGGCAGAGGGTTCATCAAGGAGGAGGAGTTCGGGGTTTTGCAGGAGGGCGGCGGCGAGGAGGACGCGCTGGAACTGGCCGCCGCTGAGGGTGCCGAGGAGTTGCCGGGCGAGTGGGGCGGCTTGCAGACGGTCGAGCGCTTCCATGATGGCGGGGCGCTGTTTCTTGGGCACGCCACCGAACCAGGCGCGGGGGCCGGGATGGCTGACGGCTAGGAATTCCTCAACGGTTAGCGGGAAGCTGGCATCGAAGCTGAGTTTCTGCGGCACGTAGCCGATACGGATGGGGCGATCGTCCTTGAGGATGCGGCCTTCCGAGGGCGGCACGAGGCCGAGCAGGGCTTTGAGCAGGGTGGATTTGCCCGCGCCGTTAGGGCCGATGAAGGCGAGCAGATCGCCGGGCCAGATGTCGAGGTCCACGCCCCGCAGCGCCCAGTGGGAGCCGTAGCGCACGCCGAGGTGCTCCACCTGGAGCAATGGCGAGCGGCAGATAAAGTTGGCGCTGGGGCTGACGGAGGGAGGTGCGGTGGCGATCATGGCGCGGTGAAGGCGGTGCGCAGGGAGAACAGTAGCAGGCAGAAGGCCAGCATGATTCAATGCTGCAACTTAATTGCAGTAATGAATCCGAGCGCAAGGATTTATTGCAATTCGAATGCATTATTGCCGACGTGTCACACCCTTCTATAGCGGCACTTCTATAGTGGCACGGCAGATTTGGCCCCTCGGCGCGACGGGCGTTATTTTATTTATGATATCGCCGCTTCGGCCCGGAATCCCGTGGGAATTGGGAATCAAAGCACAGGGCAATAGTTCCCGGGCTGAATCCTCCGGTTGCTCTCATGAATGAGGTCATGGAAAGTTCCGACTATCTGAGACGTTAACTGAATATGCCTCCCTCCCACCGACCAGTATATTACGACAACCACATGCACACGCCGCTCTGCAAGCACGCAGAGGGCGAGCCGGAGGACTATGCTGAGATCGCGCTGCAGCGCGGACTGAAGGGCATCATCATCACCTGCCACAGCCCCATGCCTAATCATTGGTGGCCCAGTGTGCGGATGGATGTGGAACAGCTGGATACGTATGTGGCCATGGTCGCCCGGGCGACCGAGGCCTACGCCGGACGGCTGGATGTCCGCCTTGGGATGGAGACAGATTATTTTCCCGGAATGGAGTGGTGGGCGGAGAGCCTCAATGAGCGCTGCGAATTCCACCACGTGCTGGGTTCCGTGCATTTCTTCGGGAAGGACTACCGTGAACGCTTTTACAGAGGAGACATGCTAGCCTTCCGCAAGACCTACTTCACCCATCTGGCCGAGAGCGCGGAGACGGGGTTGTTCGACACGCTCGCCCATCCTGATCTGGTAAAAAATGCTGAGCCGGATACATGGCCGCAGCAGTTTGAGCAATTGGAAGAACACATCGGAAGCTGTCTGGACCGCATCGCGCGCACCGGAGTGGCGATGGAGTTGAACACTTCCGGGCTCAACAAAGCGCTGCCGGAATTCAATCCCGGGCCGCCCATCCTGCGCATGATGCATGCCCGGGGGATACCGGTAGTCTTGGGCAGTGACAGCCATACGCCGCGGCGGGTGGCAGCGGCGTTTGATCTGGCGCTCGACACGCTGGAAAATGCTGGCTTCAGCAAGGTGTCATGCTTTCTGAGCCGCAAGCGCATGGACTTTGCCATACCTGAAGTGCGCGCGAGTCTGAGCCTGCCGTCCCGTCCGGCTCCGGTGCCTGCTGAGTCCAGCTAGCGCCTAGCAGCACATGACATGAGAGGCCTGCTGCCGCCGGGGCGTCCGGGACTTGTCCTCGCACCCATGCAGGACATCACAGACCTGCCCTTCATGCAGTTAAGTGCGCGGTATGGCGGCCCAGATCTGTTCGTCACTGAGTATTTCCGGGTGCACGCTGACTACAAGCTGGAGGCCATCATCCTGCGCTCCATCACGGAAAACAGGTCCGGACTGCCAGTCATCGCGCAAATGATCGGCCAGGACATCCCCTCGCTGGTGCGCACCGCTAGGGAGTTGCAAAGGCACCCGGTGGCCGGCATCGACCTGAATCTCGGATGCCCCGCGCCCATTGTTTGCCGCAAGGATGCCGGCGGCGGGCTTCTGCGGTATCCGGACCGCATAGACGCCATCCTCGGCGCACTGCGGCAAAACATCTCCGGGGTGAATTTCACGGTTAAATGCCGACTGGGCTTCAGTGATCCTGGGGAGTTTTCCCGGCTTCTGGAGGTCTTCGCCCGGCATGATCTGGATGGCTTGACGGTTCACGGCCGGACGGTGACTGATGGCTACCGCACCGCCGTCAAGCCTCACTGCATAGCCGCAGCCGTGGCCGCACTCCCCTGCCCCGTCATTGCTAATGGGAACGCCGTGGACGTCCCCACTGCGTTGGCCATGCTCCGCCAGAGCAATGCCGCAGGGCTCATGATCGGGCGCGGTGCGATCCGGAATCCATGGCTTTTTTCCCAGCTCCGCGCAGCCCTCGGAGGCACGCCTCCACCGGTTCCCTCCGGGCGCGATTTGCTGGGCTATATCCGGGCACTGTATGATGAGACTGCGGCATTCGCGCCGCGCTACCATCCGGAAAAGCACGTGGCCAAAATGAAGAAATACCTCTGCTACATCAGCCAGGGAACGGTGCCGGGAGGCGACGCCGGAGCCTTTGAGCACCGCATCCGCCGGGTGACCACACCAGAGGAATTCCACGCCACCTGCACGGAGTTTCTGGACTACCCGGAGGCCATGCCTGCCACGCCCACAGCCAGCGGCACCCTATTCTGCGGCTTTGAGGAACTCCTTGATCCGGAGCCGCAGTCACCTGCGGCATGACTAACTAACTAACTATCTATCCAAATAACTACATCAAGCGAAGCCAATCAATTACCTAGCGTCCTTACCCCTCACCACTGGAAGTGAGGCGCGCAGAGAGATACCTGAAAGGGATTGGGCTTGACTCGCTGCTAGTTTGCAAATAATTTGCATTATTATGAAGCTATTTTCTAACATTTTCGCTGCTCTGAGCTTGTGGCTCACGATCCCTGCCGGCGCTCAGATCAAAGTGGCTACACTGCACCCCATACTCACGGATCTGGCCACGCAGGTGGGTGGGACACTGACCAAGGTTGCGGGACTGGTTCCGCCCGGTGCAGATGTGCATCATTTTTCCCCGACTCCCAAGGATGTGAAGAAGCTAGCCGGATCGCAACTCATTCTGGCCAGCGGCAAAAACATGGAGCACTACCTCGGAAATTTGCGCAGCAATCTAGTGGCTGGGCAGGAGTTGATCGAAGTAGGCCGCACCATCCCGTCGCTGAAAATTGACGCTAAGGATGCCATGTTTATGTGCTGTCCCGAGCACGCGCATGGAGCCATAGACCCGCACTGGTGGAACAGCATAGAAAACATGCAGAGGGCTTCCCGCATCGTGGCCGAGGCCTTTTCCGAAAAGGATCCTGCTAACAAAAAAGTCTACAAAGCAAACTCCGCAGCCTACAGCCAGCGGCTGGATGTCCTGAAAAAATGGGCCCGACAAGCCATCAGCGCGCTGCCTGCTGAACGCAGAAAACTGGCCACCTCTCATCTGTCGCTCAGTTATTTTGCGAGGGAGTTTGGGTTTAAGCTCGTTCCCGTGCAGGGCCTCAGCCATGAGGTATCCGCTACTTCTAAGGAGATGGCCGCCGCCATCCAGACGATCCAGCAGCATAAGATAGCTGCCATCTTTCCAGAGAAGGGCGTGAATCCCAAATACCTTAAAGAACTGGCTAAAGAGACAGGAGTCAGGATCGGCGGGGAATTAGTCAGTGACGGCAACGGAACCGGGAATTTAGTTACCTTCGAAGCTGCCTTCCGCTCGAATGTGGAGCAAATCTGCAAAGCACTGGCCCCTTGAGATGCGAGGGTTTCCACTGCTGACTCTGTTATTCACGCTGTTTACCGGCGGCGGGATCTTACTGCCATTGGTGTTGCAGGTCACCCAGGAGAATGCAGTGCCGGAGATGACTGGCCCTGTCGTTTCCGGGGCGGAAGAAATACGCGCTTTTGTACAGGTGCGCTGCCTCCCGCCGGCGGATACTGTTAGCCTGATCAGTGGCGGAAGGACACTTCATATTTGGACTTCCGGCGAGGCCCGGCTGGAGGAAACGATCCAGCTTCCGCTGGCTGAAAACCGTACTGAAGTTCAGGTGCTCATAAAGTGGCCACCTGGCACCACCGCCGGGGTAGCTGAGATCCGGCTGGAGCCCGACGGTCTGGCGGCATGGTCCACCACGCTTTGGGCGGACGGTGATACCGCAGATGAATTCCTCAGCATCCCGTGGCGCAAAAGTGATAGCCCGTGATTCCGCCCGATCATTGTGAGCACTGCGCCCAGCATCATGAGTTGCAGGTGCGGGGACTAACGGTCCGCTACCGTGCCGTGACCGCCTTGGAAAATGTGACCATTGGTACCAGTTGCGGGACATGCCTGGCCCTCATCGGGCCCAATGGTGCCGGCAAAAGCACGCTGCTGAAAGCCATAGCCGGATTGGTGCCGCGCGCTGCCGGCAGCATTCAGTGGCGTGGCAGTGCGGTGAAGCGGTGGCACCGGGAGTTCTCCTATCTTCCTCAGCGTGAGGAAGTGGACTGGAGCTTTCCCGTCACTGTGCGGGGGCTGGTGGAGATGGGGCGCTACAGCCAGCTCAGCTGGTGGCGCCGGTGGCGGAGGCTGGATGATGAGCGGGTGGATGCGGCTATGGCGCTCATGCACCTAGAGGAGCTGGGGCGACGCCAGATCTCAGAGTTATCAGGAGGCCAACAGCAGCGGGCGTTCCTCGCCAGAGCCATCGCCAGCGAGGCTCATGTGCTTTTGCTGGATGAACCATTCACCGGGCTGGACCGGCCCGCTCAGGAAAATCTCGCCACCCTGCTCAAGGCTTTATCCCGTGAGGGACGGCTGGTCATTGCGTCCCATCATGACTTGAATACGGTGTCGCAGCTTTTTGATGAGGTCTGCATCCTCAACAAGCGTGTCACCGGGGCCGGCCCGGTAGACACAGCCTTCACAGAGTCTGCTCTTACTGCGGCCTACGGAACCACCATTTCCGCATGAGTGAATTTTTTCAGGTTTTGATGTCCAATCTATGGTTTCAGCGCTCGCTCCTGGCTGCGGTGATCATCGGATTCACTAACGGTTGTTTCAGCACCATTGTGGTCCTCCGCCGCGGGGCTCTCATCGCCGGGTCTCTGAGCCATGCGCTGCTGCCGGGGATTGTGCTTGGCGTTCTTGCCGCAGGCAGCCTGACAGCATGGAGCAGTTTCCTTGGAGGGCTCTTTGCGGCCCTCATCGTGGTGCTGGCCTCTCTTGCTGTTTCCCGGGTCTCGCGCCTGGATCAGGGTACATCGCTGGGAGTTATTTTCACCGTGGCTTTTGCCGTCGGGCTCATCCTGTTCAACTACCTGCCGGGAGAGGTTCGGAGCGCCGTTAAGCTGGAAGACTATCTCTTTGGAGATTTGCTTCAGCTGGGAGCTGCTGATCTTTGGGTGGCGTTCGGCATCGGTGTCGCCACCTTGACCCTGTGCGTGGCGCTACAGCGCACTATACTCCTAACATTATTCGAGCCCAGCGTGGCCGCAGCCCAGGGAATACCGGTGAAAGTGATCAATACCCTGATCATGATTTTGCTGGTGATGGTGATGGTCTCTTCATTGAAAGCCGTGGGCTGTATGTTGTCCCTCGGAATGGTTGTCGCACCGGGAGCCACAGTTTTCCTGCTGAGCAATAGCACCCGGGCCATGTTCTGGGGAGGCGGCGTGCTGGGGGCAGTCTGCGCCGCAGGCGGTATGATTATCGCCCACATCGCTAACATCACCGCCGGTGCTGCCATCACTGGTTTGCTGGGGGCCGTGTTCCTGCTGGCACTCCTGTTCAGCCCAAAATCAGGCTTTCTCTTCCGCCGCCGGAGCAACTAAATCGCCTGCTTCTGTAGAAGGCATTCCTGTTTCGAGTTTCGAGAAGCACTGTTGTCGGTCTCACTGGCAGACGGCCTCCGGACCGGTCCGCAGCCGGGCGGCCTGCGTGCGGATGGCATCGCGTTTGATTTCACTCAAGCGGACGAGGTTTCTGACTTGCATAGCCAAGCGTTGATTTTGGCGCATCGCGGTTTCGTGTTGCAGGAGAAAGTCCCAGTAGAGCGTGGTAAACGGGCAGGCCCGGGGGCCGGTGCTTTCAGCGGGATCGTAGCGGCAGCCAGCGCAGTAGTTACTCATGCGTTGAATGTATTTGCCGGTGGCGATGTACGGCTTGCTGGCCATGAGTCCCCCGTCTGCGTGCTGGGACATGCCGAGCGTGTTAGGTAACTCCACCCACTCAACGGCATCGACATACACGGCAAGATACCATTCGTGAACCTCCCGTGGTCGCACACCGAACATGAGCGCATAGAGCCCCGTGACCATGAGCCGCTGGATGTGGTGTGCGTAGCCCAGGCGCAGCGTCTGCCCGAGGGCGTCACGCAGGCAAGCCATGTCCGTCTCTCCGGTCCAGTAGAAGGCGGGCAGTGGCTGGTCAGCCCCGAGCGCATTGGATTCTAGGTAGTGGGGCATTTGCTGCCAATAAATGCCTCGCACATATTCACGCCACCCGAGGATCTGACGGATGAAGCCCTCGACAGCAGCGAGCGGTGCCCGGCCTTGCCTGTATTCGTTTTCCGCTGCGGCGATGACCCGGCGCGGGTCAAGCAGTTTGAGATTCATGGCCACACTGAGACGAGAGTGAAAGAGCCAGGGCTCTGAGGTCCACATGGCGTCCTGCCAATCACCAAATTCGCTGAGACGATGCGTCATGAAATCCTCCAGCGCCTGCTCTGCTTCTGCGGCGGTGACGGGCCAGTCAAAGGCTTTGAGATCGCCTGGATGGCTGGCGAAGCGCTCATTCACCATGACTATCACTTCCCTGGTGAGCGCATCCGGCTCAAACCGGCGCGGCGGCAGGTGCAGGGGCGGCCCGGCCTTGCCAAAGCTCTTCCGGTTTTCGCTATCAAAATTCCAGGCTGCGCCGGTGGGTTTTCCATTTTCCATCAGCACTGCATGAAGCTGCCGCATTTCACGATAGAAATACTCCATGCGCAGTTGCTTGCGGCCCTCTGCATGCGCCGCAAACTGGGAATGTGTGCAGAGAAAGTGCCGATCTTCACACATCTTCAGGGGTATGCCTGCCGCGTGTGCCGCATCGCGAATCTCTTCCCGCACACTCCACTCTCCGGGCTCGACCATGATCCACCTCTCAGGCTTCAACCACGTCATGGACTCAGCAAGTGCGGCGCCGAAGGTTCCGGCATCGCTGGCTGTGTGGGGGCCGTCTGCTCCTTGCCAGTTTCCTCCTGTGATTGTGAGTTCACTATAAACAACCTTCCATTTTTTTGATCTCAATTCGTCGCGAAAATGGCGCATGGCAGACAGAAAGACCGCAGTGCGTGGCTTGCTGCTCCACACTTTGGTGGTCTCGTGCGCCACCTCGGCCATCCAGATAACATCAACGTTAGGGTTGAAATCATCGAGTGCAGCTGAGCCCATGTTCAGCTGATCGCCTAGAATAATGATGAGGTTGCGCATGGTCAGGGTGATTTTGGGGAGGAGGTGGACATCGAATAATGAGAACGCCCCGGGCTGAATATCGGATTCCCGGGGCTCCCGGCATCTCGGGGAGTGCTTCCGGCGTTACTGTCTTCAGTGTAGTGATATGACTGCACTGGAATTTTTAGTAACTGACCTAACATGAAGCCATCTCAACTCAAACAAATCAGCAACCTTTGCCTCTTGCTTGGCTTTGCTTCCATTATCGGATCCATCGCCATCTGGTATCTAACAGGTGGCACCAGTGACGAATCCAAGGCTCACGCCGAACGTTTTGGTATTTTTGTGGGCCTGTGGGCACCGACATTTTTTATTCTTTCCAATCGCTTTAAGGTAATTGATTAGCGGGGTGCCGCTTGAGGGAGGGGCTTTCCGGTGGTGATCATCCATTGCGGATTCCCATGGGGGGCGATGATCTGCTTGTAAGCTCCTAACAAGTGCTCCCCAAAACTATGGCTCATGGGCACAAGGGCTAGCGGCTGCAGATCGCCGTGAGTGAGGTTAAAATCACTGCGGCCCCTGCACCAAACGTCACCGGATGCGGGGCGGCAGGGGACCACGAATGGACACGAGTGGACACGAGTGGGCGGGCCGCCGAC
>JAYVJI010000825.1:0-2305 GCA_043769435.1 Verrucomicrobiota bacterium | reverse complement strand
AGTTATTTTGGTGATTTTTTTATCCGGTCGCGGTATCTTGGTTTTCGCATGGAACTCCAGCCCGGCGAGTATCATTATGGATGGCTTTCGGTGGTAAATTCAACGGCAAATCCGTGGATATTGCACCTCGGGAACTATGCATGGGAAACGCAGCCAAACGTGCCCATACTAGCAGGAGTGATACCAGAACCCACCTCAGTAACACTTCTGAGTATGTTGTTTTTCTTTTCAGTCGTGCGCTGTAGGCGAACCTCGTTGACCTAGCTATAATGTGAAATTAGGGACAAATTACAGTAGAAAAACTTTCGCTCAGAGTAAAATCCCTTAGATCAACGATCAAAAAAAGCTTTAAAAAGGGGACATCGGCTCTCCACCCCGGAGAGCCCCGAGGGGCGGCCCATGAATAGCCGGGGGCGAAGCTCCCCGGGATGTCCGCCTGGTTTCCGGCGAGCCCCTCCAGTCCCCGAGGGGGTTGAACCCGGGGGGTTCATAGCTACTAGCCGGCGGTTGAGCGCAGCGACACCACCGGAACCCAGCCGCGATAGATCCCGCATCCCGGAGGGATGCCAGCGTCTCCGGCATGACGAGACGAGGCGCGTTTTCCCGGACGCGCTGCGCTCCCTCGCATTTTATATCTGATGAGCCGCAGGGCTGGTCGGCGGAGTGGAAATGTGAGGGTGAGGAGGCGGGGCAGGTCATCGGGCGCTACCGGCTGGAAAAAGTCATCGGTGAGGGTGGGTTCGGGGTGGTGTGGCGGGCGCAGCAGGAGGAGCCGGTGCGGCGCGCGGTGGCGGTGAAAATTCTAAAGCGAAGCATGGATACGGGCGCGGTGATGGCGCGGGTTGCGGCGGAGCGTCAGACGCTGGCGATGATGGATCATCCGAATGTGGCGCACGTTTATGATGCGGGCGCGACGCGTATATGAAACTGTTCACCATCCACCATTCTGACTCTCGCCTCGGCCCTGGCCTAGCTGACGTGTCTTTCCGCCCGCGCGGCGAATTTCAACATTGCCAACGGCGACATCGCCGCCCTCCGCAGTGCGATCAACACCGCCAATACCAACGCCCAAGATGACACGATCAATCTGGCGGCGGGCGGCTCCTATGTTTTCAGCGATGCGGACCCTGGCACCGAAGGCCGCTCCGCAATGCCCTCCATGGGAAGAGATGGAAATGCCCCCAAACACACTTTTTCGGCGACGGCTTTTATTAATCCCACGGCCCGCCCGGCTTCCACGAGGCGGTGAAGGGCTGGCCTTGAGCCGCAGCCAAAGCAGGAGGGAGCAGTAACGAAGCGGCGTAGGAGACGACGGCTTCCAGATCGAGCATCGGGTTTTGCACGACGGACTTTTTCCAGAAGGCCCGCCATGTGGCTTGCTGGAGTCCGACCAGAAGGCTTTGGAAAGCCCTGCCGGTGCAGACGCAGGGACGGGGGTTCCGCGTTTGGCAAAGGTATTGCGAATGGTGTCGGCCATGATGGTTCCATCGAAGGGGAACTGATGGCCGATGGTCCAGAAATCGAAGTAGTCCTTCATCCGGCTGTTGACCAATCCGAGGTTCACCACAGCCTCGAATTTCTCTGCCAGAGCGGTTTCCGGCGCATAGCAGCGCAGCAGAGCTTGGGGAAAATCCAGCAGCCCCGGATACGCTCGTTCCAGCGGCTCGGGCGTGATGGAGTCGCCGTAGCCGACGTCTATCTGGAGCCAGATTCTTGCTTTGCCGATGAAGGCGCACAGCTTCACGCGGGCACCGATGTATTCATCCTGCGCCTTGATGGTGGCGGCTTCCACAGTGGCCTCATCGAAGACGATGCCGTCATCCACGGGCACGGTTTGAGAGACGATTTCCCTGAACACAGCGGCCACCGCCTCAGGAGTCGGATCGCCGAAGCCCAGCAAATCCAAGTCTCGCGTGCGCCGGTGCATGAAGCCTTGCCACAGAGCGAACAGCATTGCGCCCTTCAAAATGAACTCTTCCCGATGCGGTGAAATCGAAAGCCGGTAGAGCAGCCGCTCTAGGCAAAATCGGACCAGCAGCTCGTTGAACTCCTCGCCCGTGGTTGTTCGGAGGTTGAGCAGGCGAGCCCTGACGGATTCGGCCACATTGGTCACGGGCTTCTTCATGAGAGCGTTTCCAAGTAGGGGCGCATGATGTTGTAAACGTGGCAGAGCTTGGCGTGAGCCACGATGTCATCAGCGGTCGCCTTGCGCCCGTTCCAGGCATCTTTCAGAGCCTCGTAGGCGACAGCATTGCCGATCTGATTTCGGAACCGGAAGCAATCAGCCACGGTTTTCGCCGCCGAG
>JAYVJI010000824.1:0-2667 GCA_043769435.1 Verrucomicrobiota bacterium | reverse complement strand
CCGAGCACTGAAAAGCCCTTGGCCGCGTATTTCTGATGGAGTGCCTCCAGCCCGGTATACTGCTTGGTGTAGCCGCACTTGGAGGCCACATTGACCAGCAACAGCACTTTTCCTTCGTAAGCTTTCAGGGATGTGGCCTTGCCGGCGATGTCCTTGAGCGGGATGGCGCGAAGGTCAGTGGTTTGGGCGGATGCGGAAACAACCATGGCAGCGAGTGGCATGGCGAAAGAAAGGCGAGTATTCATGGTGTATCAATTACGCGTGATTCCCTGAAAAGATTCAACGTAATTACGGTTATCTGGCTCGGGTTGCACCCGGGCGCTCCTGTTGTCATGCAGTGCTCTGTAGAGCGCTCTTCCTCGGGCCCGGTGCCGCGTGGGCCAGTGCTGCCGGTGGCGATGGCAATCAAGGCCGCCCGGGATGCCTGCCGCCGGAATTCCAAAATGCTGACCTGCCAGGGACCGGGTGCTCCGCTGCGCCGGGGCGGAGGCGGGCGGCTAGGTTCACATGCTGCTCGCCACCGATCCGGAGAATCTCAAATAGTGTTTCGATGTTCACTGGCTTCACCTGGTGGGAGGGAATTCCAATCTCCTTCATGGTGTGGAACAGGGCGACGGCCCGCTTGCGCAATGAGCGGAGTGGCTCCACGCGCTGCGCATTGCTTTTATGACCTTTGCTGTCCCTCCTGCCTTGCTGACTCCCGTCCTCCGGCTCACTTCTCCTGCCTCTTTCAACTGATTCCGGTCCTATGCTGCGTACCCTGAGTATCCGGAATCTGGCCCTCGTGGAATCCCTGACGTGGGAGCTGGGCGCGGGCCTTGTTTGCGTGACAGGCGAGACTGGCGCCGGGAAATCCATCATCGTTGGTGCGCTGAAGCTGGTGCTGGGAGAACGGGCAGACCGTGAACTCATCCGCACCGGTGAGGATCAATGCACCGTGGAGGCGGTTTTTGAGCCCGGCAACACCAGCGGGATTGATGCGGCTCTGGCCGCTGCCGGCTTGGAGCCGTGCGAAGGGGGGCAACTCATCATCAAGCGAGTGATCACGTCCGCCGGCGCCAATCGCCAGTTTGTGAACTGTGCCCCTGCCACGCTGCAGGTCCTGCGCAGCGCTGGCCAGCACCTAGTGGATCTGCACGGCCCCCACGAGCATCAGTCATTGAACAGCCAGGACCGCCAACTGGCCATGCTAGATGCAGCAGCCGGGGCCGGAAAATACATCGCTGCCTACCGCGCCGCATGGCAAAAATGGAAAGCAATCACCAGCGAGCTGGATGAGCTGACCCGGGCCGGCCAGGCGAGCGATCAGGAACTGGAATTACTGCGCTACCAGGTGCAGGAGATCGAAGCCGCTGCCCTGAAGCCTGATGAGGAGGAACCCCTCAACCAGCGCTACCGCATGGCATCCAACAGCACCAAGCTGGCGGAGCTGACCGGTGCTGCCCTGGGATTGTTGAGTGATGCCGATGAGTCAATCCTAACGCAATTAGGCGAATTGCGCCGCATGCTGCGTGATCTGGAGCGGACCGACCGCAGCGCCGGTGAAGTAACCGCAGGATTTGAATCTGCCGCTGTCGAGCTGGAGGAACTGGAACGCAGTCTGCGTGGCTATCAGGAAGGACTGGAGTTTGATCCCAGAGAGGTGGCAGAGATAGAGGAGCGCATCAACCTGCTGGAAAGTCTGAAGCGAAAATACGGCGGCACTGTTCAGCGCGTGCTGGATCACCGGGATGCCGCCGCCGCCCGGCTAGGGAAAATAGACAGCCGCACGGGGGAACTGGAGCGCCTGACCAAAGCCGCCGCCGCCGCCCGCGACGTCCTCGACAGCGCAGGCACTGCTCTGGGACAGGCACGCAAGAAAGCCGCCCCGCGCCTCGCCAGAGATGTTAGCCGCCACCTCGTCGATCTGGGCTTCCGCCAGGCGCAGTTCACGGCTGAACTACTCCCGCTGAAGACTCCTTCACCTAACGGTTATGAGGAAGTGGACTTCATGTTTGCCCCTAATCCCGGCGAACCTCCGCGCCCGCTCCGGGTCATCGCTTCCTCAGGCGAAATGAGCCGCGTCATGCTGGCAGTGAAGAGCGCTCTGGCAAAGGAAGACGAAATTCCCCTGCTCGTCTTCGATGAAATAGACGCCAACGTCGGCGGCGAAATCGCCACTGCAGTAGGTCGCAAGATGCAGGAACTCGGCACCAATCACCAGATCATCAGCATCACGCACATGCCCCAGGTCGCCGCCCTCGCCGCCTGCCATTACGTCGTGAACAAAACCGTCACCGCAGGTCGCACGCTCAGCACCCTCACCCCGGTGACCGGCGAGGAGCGAGTGGATGAAGTCACCAGAATGCTAGGAGGGCGTGCCGCCAGTGCCCGGGCACATGCGATGGCATTGCTGGGGGCCGGCGAGTGAGCCGCCAGAGGGCACTCCGTCCCTGCATGATTTCTCTGAAATCGCTGCTCCTAGCCTTCCTGTCCTATCCAACTTTGACGGGTCGGAGGCTCCGCTTAGCCGCTGGTGAGGGGGGAGCCCACGCCAGCGGGTGGGGTGTGACCGCGCCGTGATGTTCTTAAAAGGCGAGAGGAACACAGTGCGTCTCGCCTGTGTTGGCCAGCGGTCATCTTGACTGCTTCGGCTCGCGGTCGAGACGACCGCGAGCCGCCACAGCC
>JAYVJI010000823.1:0-3612 GCA_043769435.1 Verrucomicrobiota bacterium | reverse complement strand
GCTGCGGAAAGACAGCCCGGAGGCGATCCCGGAGCCGCTTGCCGTCGCCCTTATAAAAAGCATCGGAAAAAAGCAGCACGTCCAGGTTTTCCAGCGAGGACGCAGCCTCCTCCATGTCATCCACGCTGGAAGCGGTCAGCACCTCACGGGAAGCATCCGCCGCAAGATATCCGGCGAGTGCTTCCGCCTGAGCCTGCTGATGGCTGACAATAAGTATGGTCATGGATCAGCGCAGAATATTCGGAGGGAAAAGAGCGGGATCCGGGGCATCAGATGGCAGGGCCGGGGCCGGGCCGTGCAGGAGATCATCACCGGGGGCTTGCTCGGGGATGGGCATTTCCTTCGCCAGGTCGAGCAACTCCGGAGTCGTAGCTGTGGCATCCTGCAGCTTGTCCTTCCAAGAAAGCTCCAGAGCACAACCGTAGTAGCGGCAACGACCATAGGCGACGAGTTCATCAGGGGTCATGTCAGGCTGCCAGTATTCAAAGGAAAAGCTCTCGGTGCCTTCTGCCCAGTCCACCGGCAGGTCGAGTGGAGTCAGCGCTGGAGGCGCAGCCACTGAGCGGGCAAGCCCCTTGCGGTTCACGCTGTCAAAGAAATGAATCGTCCATGCCAAGTCAGTCTCTACATTGACAGGATCGGTCGTGATTTTTTTGACTTTCACAAGGAACTTCACCCGCTCCCCGCCCGGGGCGTCGGCCACTTTCTGTTCATCAAGACTTACGATGGTCAACCCCCCACCCATCTGCTCCTCAGGGTCGGTGGAGACCGGCACGCCATCGCGCAGGCGGGTCACAGCCAGCTGATAGTAATCGCCTACCCCGGCACCCAGCTCGCGGAGGGCTTCCCAGTGCGGCTGAGCCTTGCGCATCTGCCCCATGGAATCAAGGGTGCGGGCCAGTTGATAGATCAGCCGGGGATGACCGGGCTCTTTCTCCAGAGCCTCCCTCAGTGGCTTGAGAGCGCCCATGAGGTCACCCTGGCTGCGCAGATGCATACCCTCCTCCAACCTCGTGATCACTGCCGTATCGATGATGGGCGTGTCCAGCGGGGCAGTCACGACCTTGGGCCTCACATCCGGCCGCTCGATGATGGGCCTCGCTGGCCTAGGCACAGCCGTGATGACGCCCTTCCCTGCCAGCATTTCCTGAGCAGGATCGAAGGCCGGTGCTGGTCCGGCCGGCCCCGCCATCTCCGGATGCGGATCGGCGACCTGGCTCGCTGCTGCAAAGGGATCCTGCTCCACCGGAGAAACAATAGCGAGCCCAGCAGCCTCACCATCCACTGCAGGCGGCAAAACAGCGGGATGCACCGGGGCCGCCGCCAGCGCTGCCAATGCCGAAACGTCCGGCACCGGCTTGACCGCGATGACAGCCGGGCGGGGCGCGAGGGAAAGCGCCATCGTTGCCTGCCCGACAGCGATCAATCCAAGAAAAACCCAAGCACCCCGCCAGGTGCGGGTGCCCCGGCGCGGCAAGCCTCGGTCATTTTCCAACATACTCATTTAATTCCCACAGTAGGGAAATCCCTTATCCATGTCAATGCCAGTGATACAATAATCAGCGCGGGAGTAACCCTTCCGCGGCTTTGAGACCGGCATCAACGCCGTCTTTGATCAGGCTGGAGCCTGCATCTATAATGTCCGGGGCTTTCTCTATGAGGGTGCCGGCGGCTTTTCCGGCGGCGCTGCTGGCTGCCTGAGCAGCGTGGAGAGCCCCTTCGAGGTTCATGCTGAGGACTTCATCGACGGTGGCATTGAACCACGCTCTGGCGAGGCGGTCGGAAAGATCCTCCTCCGGGAGCGACAGCGTGCCGCTCAGGCGCAGGCGGGTCCAGAGCAAGCCCTCGTCGTCAGTGCTGAGGGAGGCCCGCTCCGTGTCCGTGAATCCAGCGCGTCCTGGAGGAAGGAAGACTTGTTGTTCCGCCCCGGCGAGGTAACGCAGAGTGCCTGGGACGATGCCGAGGAGCAGCGTCCCTCCGAGGGTTCCCTGAGGGGACGCTGAGGCCATGCCCTTCAAACGAAGCAGACCGGTGGCATCGATATTGATTTTTTCCAGACTCCATGCGGCCTGCGGGGTGCGCGTAAAGTTGCAGGAAGCTTCCTTGAGCAACAGCCTGGTGAAGCTTTCATTCTGGGTTTTTCTGGCTATGATGCCTAGAATGGGCAGGCCCTGGAGCATGGCATTCCCGAGCTGCACGTCCCCCTGCCACAGCCAGCGGGCAGGCTGGCGCGGATCCCCGGATATCTTAACATTTCCGCGGGCCTGACCCGTCAGTTTTTTGAGCCAATCCTCAGGTATGCAGCGGGCCAGATCCATATCTTCCACTTCGCCCGTGACATGGAATGATGGAGGCTCAGCCATGAGCAGGGCCGCATCGGCGCGGACCCGGGCACCGCCCGCTTTGGCCGACAATTGGTCCAGCCGCAGCTCGCCATCCTGCCATGAGGCGTCGAATGTCTGCACCTCGACAGGCAGTCCCGGCAGGTCGCTCAGGGAAAGTGTGCCCCCGGAACCAGTGGCAACGAGTGCCCCTCCAATGGCCCCGACAGGCTTGATTTCTAGGCCTATTTCCCGGGCACTGGCGCTGCGTCCGCTGCCAGTCCATGTGAAGCCGAAATCATCAACAGTGATGCCTTTGATGACTGTTTTATCCGGTAACAAAGAATCGAAGAACCCGCTGCGCCGCGGCGCCGGCTGGCTAACACCTAGCCCGGCATCCTGGTGGGGCGCATTTTTCCCGGACAGATCCAGGAAGGCGCGGGCCACTTTGACGGCGTCGATCTGCCATGTGCGGTCCCAGATTGCACCGGAATTCACATCGGCGCGGATGTCCCAGGCCTTGAGCGCGGCAAAGGGAGCCTCCTGATACCCAGCTCCCTCCACGGTGGCCACCCAACCTGAGGAGTCCTGCCAGCGGAGGCCATCGAGCGTGATGTCTGCGTCCAGACGACGGCTCAGTTCCCGACCCAGCCAGATGCGAAAGGCATCACTCTGCACATAGTGCTTGAGCCAAGCAGAGAAGCCGAAGACGCCGCCGAGAACAAGCGCCGCAGCAGTGCCCAGGCCGATCCACCATGCCCGGGAGGCAGGGCGCTTCCGCCGGGACCGGCGCGTCCTGCTTGAGGGAACAGGGTCGCTCTTTGTGCTGGAGATAAGTTCGCTCATGTGAGAAATGTGTGCTCAGTCTCTAGCACGGCCGCGCAGCACGGAAAGCTATATTTGCCTGCTTATAATACTTAAATTCACATTCATCCTTCTAACTTTTTAAACTTTTTAAACTAATTATTTTAGACCATGGCCGGAAAAAAGGCCTCGAAGCCTCCGAGCGACTCCGCCATCGCACCAAAGCCCAACGCGGAGGCAACGCCCGCCACACCGACGACTGGCATCGCGTAGACTTCGATAGCCTCGCCCGCTGGCAGGACGACTACCTGCAATGGCTCACTGTGCGCAACAGGTGTGACCGCGCCGTGATGTGCTTAAAAGGCGAGAGGAACACAGTGCGTCTCGGCTGTGTTGGCCAGCGGTCATCTTGACTGCTTCTCATCGCGGTCGAGACGACCGCGAGCCGCCACAGCCAAGATGGCCGTGTTCCGCTACATCACGACGC
>JAYVJI010000822.1:0-7652 GCA_043769435.1 Verrucomicrobiota bacterium | reverse complement strand
TGATCTGACCCGCCGGCCGCGAGGAATTCCCCGCTGGGTGAAAACGCTAGGGAGCCATCCGCTCTGCCGGGCAGCTTCATCGCGGTGGTGCCGCCGGCGACGTTATAAATCACCGGCGCGCCATCCCAATCCGTCGTGGCTACTTGGGCACCGTCGGGGCTGAAAGCATAACGTTCCCCGGAACCTCGGGCGAAGCGGCACACAGTGCCGCCGCCCGCCGTATCTTGCACGCCGCCCGCTGTCGCCAGCAGCGTGCCGTCGTGGTTGATGGCCAGGGCCGGGCAAGTGCCTTGTAGGAAACGCAGCGGCAGCCATGTCGTCGTGTCATAGATGAAAGTGCCGCCCGGCTTTCCGTCGCGGGGGCGGCTAAAAAGGGCGAGGCGAGCCCCATTGCTGCTGAGGGCCAGACTGGCCCATGTGCCTGGCAGCACGCGGTCCACGGTGTGGCGCTTATTTTCCCAGAGGCTCACGCCGCGGTCCTGCGTGGCCACTGCCAGCCAGGTGCCGTCGGTGGCCCCCAGCACCTGGCGCGGCAGGTCCAGCAGGTCTGTACCGGGGATGGCGCGCTCGGCAAATGTGAGGTAGCTTCCCTCGTGCCAGTCCTCCGGCGGGGCCAGTTTCGCTGCGGCGTCCCATGTGGCTTTTCCTGTCAGGGCTAGGGGCAGCGTGCGGTGGAGTTCCCGCACCGAGGCACGCGGGGCCCATGCGGTTTCCTCCTCCATGCTCTGCCAGCGCCAAGCATGGACGCCCCCGGCATCCAGAGCCCAGAAGTGGGTGCTCCACGGCGGGCATGAAAGTGAGAGCACAGGCCCCGGCAACTGCGCCGCGAAGGCCGGCTGATGCCCGGCGCAGAGTTCCGTGAGCAGATGCCACTCGAGGCCACGGAAGTCCGCGCTGGCCGTGCCGTCATGCGCGGCGAGGAGCCGCCGGGCCGCCGCGTAGTTACCCCCCAGCCGCGCCTGACTGGCCGCGAACATGTCCGCCACATACGCCGACTGCCGCGCCTCCGCACTGCTCTCCTCCGCGCGCCACTCCGCCTCCCGCGCCAGCCGGGCCTGCGTCTGCGCCGTCTCCGTTTCGCCCGCCAGCCGCTGATTGGCGAGGCGCGTCTGAACAAGAAACGCCGCCGTGCCTGCCACGCACACCGCCAGCAGCGCGGCCAGCGCGGGCTTCCGCCGGCACCAGCGCGCCGTGCGTTCCCATGTCGAGATGGGGCGTGCGGCGATGGCATCGCCGCGCAGCCAGCGGTCCAGATCATCCGCCAGCGCGGCGGCCGTGGCATAGCGTTTGTCAGGAGATTTGCTCAGACACTTTAGCGCGATGGTCGCCAGGTCCCGCGGCACGCGCCCATTTACGGAGAAGGGAGAAGCCGGTTCTTCCTGCGCGATCTTCCGCAGCATCTCCATCGTCGTCTCTGCGCGGAAGGGCGCGCGGCCCGTGGTCCATTCATAGAGCATGCTGCCCAGGGAATACACATCCGCCGCCACCGTGGCCGCGCGCGCACCGCCCGCCGCCACCTCCGGCGCCATATAGGCGGGCGTGCCCAGCACCGCACCGCTCACCGTTAGGGTGCTGTCATGATCCATGAACTTCGCCAGCCCGAAATCCACCACAAAGGGCGCGCCGTCCGCATCCAGCAGAATGTTCGCCGGCTTCAGGTCCCGGTGCAAAATGCCGCGTTGATGAGCGTAATGCACCGCCCGCGCGATGGCCGCCAGCGTCTCCCCCGCCATGCGAAAATCCGCGCCCTTCAGGTGCGTGCCGTCACGTCCGCCCTCGATGAGCCGCATGGTGTAAAACGGCTGCTCCTCACACTCCCCCACTTCGTAGATGGGCACGATGTGCGGATGCTCCAACTGCGCCACGGCCTCCGCCTCCGTGGTGAACCGCCGCCGCTCCACCGCATCCGCCAGCCGTCCGCTCTTCAGCATCTTCAGCGCCACCACGCGGCCCAGCCGTGTGTGCCGCGCGCGATACACCACGCCCATGCCGCCGCTGGCGATCTTCGCTTCCAGTTCATAATCTCCGAAGCGCACGCCGCCCAGCGCGGGGCCGCTCTCATGCGCGAGGAATCCTGACATGAGGCACCTCCCGCACAGCCCGCCCACCGCGGGCAACAGCGCACCACAGTCAGGACAGAGCGCACTCATGCACCGAGCATTCTCGCAAGGTGGCGGAGTTCCGCATCAGCCTCGGATGCGGAGGAAACGGTCCCGGCTACTTCCGCGCGAAGTGCGGCCGCAAAGCGCTGACGGACTTTGAAAACCGCTGAGCGCAGCGCCGCCTCCGTCATGCCCAGCAAAGCTGCTGCTGCGGAGCCTGACGTCTCCTGTTTTCCCGTCAGCAAAAACTCCCGCAGCACCGCAAACCGCTCCGCCTGGCCCGTTGCTGCATAGTCCGCAGCCAGCCGCTCCAGCGTCCGGGCCATGACGGTCTGTGCCCACTGCCGGTCAAAGAGCACCTCAGGCGACTCCGCATCCACCGGGCAAAGCCGGTAGCGTTCCTCCGCCTCTATGCGGTCCAGCGACAACAGCGCCGCGCCGCACCCGCGCTTCGCCGCCGCCTCGCGGTCCCTAGCCTGGGCGGTCACATTTTTCAGCACTCCCAGCAGAAAGCTGCGGAAACGTCCGCGTTCCTGACTGGCGCGCGGCAACACTTCTCCCGCCGCAATGAGCGCGAAGACATCCTGGGTAAAGTCCTCCGCTGCCTCTGCCGTATGGCCCTGGCGCCGGGCAAAAAAATACAGCGGCAGCCAATAAGCACGACATAAACTCTCCAGCGCCTCGCGGGACTCCGCTGCCGCACCCGCGCCTCCGGCCTTCAGCACAACGCTCCAGCGCGTGGTGAGAAATGCGTCGCCGCCGCCAGCAAGATGCAGATTCATAGGGGTAAAATAACTTTCTAACTTTCTATTTGTGCAGCACTCCTGAGGCAGCTGCGCCTGACAGAAATAGCGCTCGCTCCAGCTTGGCTGCGGAAGCACCCGGAAAACTTATGCTGCGGTTTCATATCCTGAAGTTCGCGCCTGGGCAGCTTGTTGTCAAAGGGTAGCTGACTGGCAGCTCAGGCCAATGAGCAATAGCCAATAGCCTTCCAAAAGGCCGGTGCCTTTCTGTGACCCTAACGGGTTTCCCGGGAGGAATCCGGTCCGGGGGGCGCCGGATTTGCTTCTGCTGCCGCAGGGGGTGCCGGACCTTTCATCTGTTCACTCCAGTGCTGGAGGAAGAATTTCTTGCTGGTGGGGAGCTGGGTCTCAGCTGTGCCGAGGATGGGGCGCAGGGCGCAGCTCATCTGCAGGCTCACCAGAGTAAAGATAAACAGCCAGAGGTTCAGGTGGAAGCCATCGGTCATACCGAGGAGCCGCGCGGCGCGGCGCAGAAAGCCCATACCCATGAGCATGGAAATAAACCAGATGACGAGCATGATGGCCCCAACAAAGGCCACGGAGTCCGTGCTTTGGGTGAATACCCAGACGACTGGCGTAAAGCCTGCGAGGAGGAGGGCCGTCAGGGCGATCATCCCCATCAGCAGGCCGGAAATGCTGGAGAACTTCACCTCGGCTCCGCTTAGGGCAGTGAAAATAAAGAGGCTGGGCAGGCAGATGAGGGCGGCCAAGAGAGTGCCGCCGGCGATTTTGAGCGGGGCATAGAGATACTGGTCGGCACCGGACATGCTGCCGGCCGTCAAGCCGAAAGCCGTGAGCCCCAGCAGCGCGATGGACAGAAGGCTGAAGGCAAGGCGTCCCGGAGACTCACCTATGCTGAATTCATAGGCAAGCCGCCCCGGGGACCTCAGCAGCGAGGTGATGCTGCACAGGATACCGGTATTCCCCATAGGGCCAGTGGCCAGGCTGTCCGCAGGTTTGACCGCATGGGACTGTGGCGCAGGGCCAGCGGGTACCGGGGGCAGCGGCGGCTTGAGGGCTTGCTGGGGTGATGGGGGTAATGGGGGTAATGGGGGTTGCGGCGGCGTGCTGGGTTCGTCGTTCATGGCTTCTTGTTTTGTGTTAGTGGCTTGATCAGCTTACGATGAAAAGTGGAGACCAGGACTAGGATCGCAATGATGCCGAACATCGCGGTGAGGATATCTCCCGCACTGAACCAGAGGTCCCGGGCATGGCCTGCCAGAGTCAGGTAAAAATTGCTCCGCTGCCAGTCAGCTCGCATGAACTCCACCGCGTTGGATTCCTGACCGAAAAAGGGCCGGAAAATCCATGAGAGCTGGGTCCCGACAAAAAGATTCCCCGCCAACCATGTGAAGAACACACGATAGCCGGACCCGACGGTGTGGGAGGCCGCGAGGATGACAGGCAGGAACCGCCGGTTTCCCATGTAGCCGGCGTAGGCGATGCAACAGGTATGAACAAGGACCGTCACGCGGTAGGCATCCTCTGATCCATGCTCGCGGGGGCCCGCCAGACTCCAGGCGAGAGCGAGGGTCACCGGGGCCAGCGCTCCGGTGATCAGCGAAAAAGAAGCGAAGCTCATCAGCATGGCCATCAGAGTCTGGCGAAAGCCAAGACCGCTGCCCAGAACCATGGCCATCATGCCATTGATCAGCCCATTCACGATCAACGTGAGGAGCACCAGCAGGGGGATCTTCAGCGCCACCAGCAAGCCCATGAGCGGTGACCGCCACATGCCCATAGTGTAACCGTAGCACAGCCCCCCGGCAAGAATGGCCAGCGCACAGGCTGCCAGATGGACTCCGCGCGGATCGTCCAGCCACTCCCTCATCCGCGCAGCATCACCCTGGCATAGCCGGGGCAGGGACCGCAGGGATCGAGTCAGGTCGCGCATAGTAGTCAAAAAACGGGGCAAAATTCAGTATCTTTCATTGCATCATAGTGCCGCTGACCGAAATGACAAACTCAATTTCCAATTTTTCCTTTAATTTTCTGTAAATATCGTAATCAGTTGACGATAACGCCTAATTCATGGATAGTAGGTGAGCCCGCAATCCGGGCCATCAATTAACCACTCAAAAATGAAGCTCACCATCATCGGTTCAGGATACGTCGGACTCACCACAGGGGCCTGCTTTGCGCAGGTTGGCCATCACGTTGTATGCGTGGATAATAATCAGGCGAAAGTGGACCGTTTGCTAAGGGGAGAGATCCCGATCTATGAGCCAGGGCTGGACGATCTGGTGCGGAACAATGTCAGTGCGGGGCGGCTGAAGTTCACTACCAGCACGGAGGAGGGTGTGGATTTTGGAGACGTGGTTTTCATAGCCGTGCCTACTCCGCCACAGCCGGATGGCAGTGTCGATCTCCGCTTCATTGAAAAAGTGGCCCGGGAAATAGCCGGTGTCATTAAGAGCTACAAGGTGGTGGTGGATAAGAGCACCGTGCCAGTCAAGACTGGAGAGAAAGTAGCCGACACCATCCGGCGCTACGCCCCGGAGGTGGCCTTTGACGTGGTCAGCAATCCGGAATTCCTCCGCGAAGGCTGTGCCGTAGATGACCTCATGAATCCGGACCGGATCGTGATCGGCGCGAACAGTGACCGGGCCATGGCGCTGATGCAAAAAGTATACGAGCCATTCATGGCCCCTGTCCTCGTGACCGACATCAACAGCGCGGAGTTGATAAAGCACGCGGCCAACAGCTTTCTGGCTCTGAAGATATCCTACATCAACGCGGTCAGCCGCATATGTGAAATCAGCGGCGCGGATGTGGAAAAGGTAGCGGAAGGTATAGGAGCGGACAAGCGCATCGGCCGCCACTTTCTGAATGCGGGCATCGGCTACGGCGGCTCCTGTTTTCCCAAGGACATCGCTGCCTTTATCGCCATCAGTGAGCAGCTGGGCGTACCCTTCAACCTGCTCAAGGAGGTGGAAAATATCAATAAGTCGCAGCTGGAATACTTCCTCAAAAACATCCGTGAAGCGCTCTGGGTCCTCGATGACAAAAAAATAGCTGTGTGGGGTCTGGCCTTCAAAAACAACACGGACGACATCCGCTCATCGGTGGCCATCGAACTGGTGGAAAAGCTGGTGAAAGAGGGAGCCCGGGTCACTGTCTACGATCCACAGGGAATGGAGAACGCAAAAAGCCTCCCGTGGGCTTCGAAGGTGACATTCGCCTCCAGCGCCATGGCAGCCGTGGAAGGCGCTGAAGCCCTGATCATCGCCACAGAATGGCCGGAGTTTGCCGGGCAGGACTTTGCCACTGTCAGGGAGAAAATGCTCGCTCCCATGATCTTTGACGGACGGAACCTACTGGATCCTGCCACTATGAGACAACTGGGATTCAACTACCGGGGAATAGGACGGGGCGGCGTGTAGTCCCGCTGCGAGCCGGGCTGCACAGCAAATGCAGCAAATGCAGGCGAGCCCTCCCCGGGCTTGCCTCATGGCAGAGAATGTGAAATAGTGGGGCTCAATGATGGAGCCACAAAACTCAGGAAAAAAGCAACAGATCCTCCCGCCGGAGGTCCTGCTCCAGGCTTATGGCGCGGGGGTCTTCCCCATGGCGCTGGAAAGCGGAGAGCTGGGCTGGTTTTCACCGGATCCCCGGGGGATCATTCCCATAGAGGGATTTCACGTGCCTCATGGCCTAGCCCAGGTGCTGAAGAAGAACCCCTTCGAAGTCCGCATAAATACGGATTTCAAAGGAGTGATGCGAGGCTGTGCCGACCGTGAGTCCACATGGATCAATGAAGCAATTTTGGAGAGCTATCATCGGCTGCACCAGATGGGCCATGCTCACTCGGTGGAGGTGTGGCAGGACGGTGCGCTAGCGGGCGGGCTCTATGGAGTCTCCATGGGAGCTGCTTTTTTCGGGGAGAGCATGTTCAGCCGTCAGGCGAATGCATCGAAAGTAGCGCTACACGCACTGGTGCAGCGGCTGGCGCAGCGCGGCTACACCCTCCTAGATACACAGTGGGTCACAGAACATCTGAAGCAGTTTGGCGCCCATGAGATTTCCCGGAATTCCTACCTGCGCCGCCTGCAAGCGGCGCGCGCACTGCCCAGGGAATTCATTGACTAGCGCTGCGGGCGCGTTGAGTCGTGGGATTTACTCATTCTACTTCAAAGCACATGCATGTCTGGTCCAAACTAAGCGCCGCCAAATGGGAAGATGCCTGGGAGGACCGCTTCCGGGGCGTGCTCCAGACTGGGCTCGTCATCACTGCCCTGCCCGGCGGTAAAACGGTCCGGGTGGAAATGTATTGCGAGCGGAAGGCTGACGCGATGAAAATCCAGAAAGAGTTTGGAGGTTCCGTGCGCGAGTTGAAGCAGCAAAACTGGGCCGCCGCCTCTGCGGAGAACCTGCAGCCCATCAAGGTGCGCGACCAGTTGATCATCGCCCACCAGCCAGCCGTAGCAGACTCCCTGCGCAGCCAGTTTCCAGGGCGCGCCGTGCTCTGCATTCCCGGGGAAATGGCCTTTGGGACGGGTGATCACGCGACGACTAGCACCTGCCTGCGCCTCATTGCGGACTTTGCCCTCGCTCACAAAGCGACACCGTGGTCCATCCTCGACCTAGGTTGCGGCACCGGCATTCTGGCGATCGCCGCGAGACAACTAGGGGCCTCTGCCGCAGATGGCTTTGACTATGACCCGGCTGCTGTCCGCATTGCCAATTCCAATGCTAAACTCAATGGCGTGCGCGGGCTCAAATTCACAAGACAGGATGTGACCACCTG
>JAYVJI010000821.1:0-1702 GCA_043769435.1 Verrucomicrobiota bacterium | reverse complement strand
CGCCACTGTAGTTCACATGCGGCGGTAAAATCCGCAGCTTCATCGCCGCGCACTCTCCCACAAAGGTTGCTATCTTGTCGGTGTTGCTGATTTCATTGCTCAATACGCCACACATGAATTCCACCGGGTAGTTCGCCTTTAGATAGGCCGTTTGATAGGTCACCAGACCATAGGCCGCAGAGTGGGATTTATTGAAGCCGTAGCCCGCAAATTTTTCGAGCAAATCAAAGATCTCATTGGCCCGCTTTTCGGGAATGCCGTTAGTCTTTTCACAGCCCTCCACAAATATCCTCCGCTGCTGTGCCATCTTCTCCGGGTCCTTCTTACCCATGGCCCGCCGCAGCAGGTCAGCGGCTCCCAGACTGTATCCCGCCAGCAGGTTGGCGGCCTTCTGCACCTGCTCCTGATAGATCAGGATGCCGTAGGTCTCCTTACTGACATCCTCCATCAGCGGATGCAGATACTCCACCTTAGCCTTGCCCTTCTTCCGGTCGATAAAGTCCGGGATCAGGTCCATGGGTCCTGGCCTGTAGAGCGCCAGAAGCGCGATGATGTGCTCGATCGACTCCACGCCAAAGTTACGGCAGAGGTTCGCCATGCCGCCGGATTCCAACTGGAACACCGCGACCGTCGCGCCCCGGCTGAGCAGCTCAAACGACTTGCGGTCATCCAGCGGCAGATCGGCGATGCTGAAGTCTGGCGTGTGCTGGTGGATCAACTTCACCGCATCATCAACAACTGTCAGGGTCTTCAGGCCTAGGAAGTCCATCTTCAGCATGCCCAGTTCAGTCAGCGGGCTCATGGCATACTGGGTCACTACTTCATCGGCATTTCCCCGCGTCAGCGCCACGTAGTTGGAAAGATCCGCAGAGCCGATCACGACCCCGGCAGCGTGAATGCCCACGCCGCGCGTCAGGCCTTCCAACTTCAACGCAGCGTCATAAAGCCTCCCCACCGCGCTATCGGTGTCGATAGCTGCCTTCAGATCCGCGTTCTTCTTCTTAGCGTCCGCTAGGGTGATGTTCAGCTCCTGCGGGATCATCTTGGCCACACGGTCCACATCTCCATAGCTCATCCCCATCACCCGGCCCACATCGCGGATGACGCTCTTCGCGCCAAGCGTGCCGAAGGTGATGATCTGGCTGACACACAGCTCCCCATATTTTTTCTTAACATAGTCGATCACTTCCGGACGGCGAGTCTGGCAGAAGTCCACGTCGATATCCGGCGGGCTCACCCGCTCAGGATTCAGGAACCGCTCAAAAATCAAACCGAAGCGCAAGGGATCGCAATCCGTGATGCCCATGGCGAATGCCACTAGCGAACCCGCTGCCGATCCCCGGCCTGGCCCGACCGGGATACCGTTGTCCTTGGCCCACTTGATGAAGTCCCAGACGATCAAGAAGTAGCTGAGAAACCCCATCTTTTCCATGACATCCATCTCGTAGTTCAGGCGCTCCTGCAGTTCCGCGCTCTGCGCTCTAGTGCCGTAGCGCCTGGCCAGGCCTTCCTGACAGATCCGGCGGAAATACTCCCCCCGGGGTGAGCCATCCGGAGCCTCAAACTGGGGGTATTTCTCGCTGCTGGCGGCATCCAGCTTGATGCTGATGTCGCACTTGGCTGCAATCTCCAGCGTGCTCTCGATCGCCTGCGGGCAGTGCTTGAAGAGCTTGATCATTTCCTTGGGCGTCTTGAAATAGAC
>JAYVJI010000820.1:0-3749 GCA_043769435.1 Verrucomicrobiota bacterium | reverse complement strand
CCCAGGGCTGCGGTGGCGCGTTTCTGGATATCCTCCCGGTGCGTTAGGAGTTCCAGCATGCTGCTGGATTGGGCAACGTCTCGAAAGTAGGCCGTCAGGATGGGGTCGAGGGTCTGGCTGATCAGGCGCTTGACGTCCCCGAAGCGCTGCACGACCCGCGGCGCCTTCTCGTAGTCGATGTGCAGCACCAGCGAGAGCGGCAGCAGGGGCTCGTAGGCGTCTGCGGTGATGATGGGGATGCTGCTCAGCTGTTCATCATAGCGGTGGTTCTCCGTCTGGCCGCTGATCCAACGGAGCACGAAGTTCACCGTGGGCACCAGTTCCACTTTTTGGGCGTAGGAATTGAGCGCGTATTTGCCAGGGGGCAGGGCATCGCGCCACACACCCTTTTCGCCCGTGCTCACCTGCTGGCCGTAGCGGAACCCCGCGCCGGTGACGTCCTCGCCGGTGCGTCCGTAGTAGCTGATGACCACACCCACAAATCCGATGGGAATCAGCGTTTTGGGCTTCAACTCCATAGTCGCGAACCACCGGTTGATGAAGTAGGTGCCGTCCGTCAGCACCTGCAGCTGGCGTCCCCGGCGGCCTCCCAGCGCAAGGAATTTCTCAGGGTCCTGGAAATAGTTATGTCCTGCGCCGTGGTCGTCTCCGCCGGCCACTGGGGCTATGAACTCACCTGGCTCCAGCACGGGGCCGTCATGCACGGTGAGCACCCCTACATTATCCTGCGGGCTGAGCGCCTGCTCCGGCGCGGAGGCGTCTGTGTCCAGCGGTGGCTGCACGGGCCCGCACACCATCGTGTGGCTGATCCGCACAGGCATGAACCCGCTCATCATTGACAACTCCCGTTGCCATGACTGGAGCAGAACAGCGTCACCTTTACTCAGATTCCCCGCATAGACGACCTGCTCCGTGATCACCACAAAGAGCGCTGTGTTGATGGCGTATGTGCCTTCCCGCAGGATGGCACGCTGGCGGCCCCGCTGGCCATTGCCTGAGAGGAAGGCTGCGGCGTTCTGGAACGAGTTGCAGTCCATGGTCCGGCCCAGCGTTTGCTCCGGCGGCAGCGGGTGGCCATCACGCGCGTAGACGTAGGCTATCCGCCCCTCGGACACGGTGATCAGCGCCACTTTATGAATGCTGAACATCCACCCTGGAAAGCCGAAGTGCAGTCCACCGCGGAGGATGCGCGCCTGGTAGCCGGCCTCACCGCTCAGCGCGATCATGCGCCCCTCCGGCAGCGATCCCCGGAATGACCAGAGCTTTTCTATCAATCCCACGCGGCTGTGCGGTATATACCGTATGCCAACGACGAGGGTAGCGAACAGCCAAAGTGCGAGCACTGCGGCCACGATAGTTCCTAACCAGAACAGAATGTCCGGTATCATATGTTTTTGTTACTCCTTATTTATGTGTATTGACTGGCGGCACCTCGCCCTGCGGGGGCTTGCATGCTGCCATGGTCTCTGAGGGGGAAGGCTTCCCGGTGCCTTCCGCCCCCTCAGATGAGAAGGAGTGGCGCGTTCCAGAATTGTCTCCCGGCGTGGGCTGACGAGGTTAGCTGTCGGGCTGGAGCCACCGTGGTGCTCCTGACGCCGCAGGCGTCATACGCCCCGAGTCCCAGTGGCAAATGAGCCACCGCAGACGGGTATGGATTGTTGGGTCCCCCGTAGTTCCGGCGGCGAAGCCGGAACATTAAGCTGACAAAGAACTAACGCATCATAAGTGTCTTTTACAGAAAATGCAAGCAGACATTTTGTCGCACCGCTTACCCGGTTTGCCCGGTTGACCAGACATGGAGTGTGACCCGTTAAAAATGTTTTATAGCCGGAGGAAAGAGAACATAGGCTACTTGCCGTGACACAGGCAGCCTGCCTGCGCCTGCGATGGCCGGGGGGCAGGGTAATACAGCGTGGAATCCCGGCTTTTGCCGGTGCGGCGCCAGTGCTGAAATCCATGGATGATCAGGTCCCGGCTCACTCTTCTCCTCCTGGCATTGCTTCTTGCCAGCCTTATACTCAATGTCTGGCAATGGTGGAGTCATTCCCAGGAGCAGGAGCCATGGCTCACCGTAGCTCCGGCCCGCCCGGTGAAGGAATCCCGTGGCCTCGCTGGCGTCTTGCCTAAGGAGCCGCGCGCCTCCGTCAGCCCTGAGGATGCGGGCGGAGAATCAATCACGGCTTCCGCCTCACCCGCCGCCACTGACACCGCGCTGTGGACGGAGGATGAACTGCTCTATTCGCGACCGGGATTAAGGGACGCACCGGAGCACGGCAAGCCGTCACCAGCGACAACGCGCGAAAAACTCGCCGCCATCTCAGCGCAGGGGGAATCAAAAGCCACGCACTTCAGTGTTCGCGCCGTCCTGACATTGCCCGGCGGGCGCACGCTGGACCTCGGCACGGCATTGGTCAAACCGGGCTTGAAATCGAAGTTCAGCCGGCTCAAGGAATTCCCCTTTCCGTCGGAACTACAGCTCGCCAATTTGAAGCCCACCGCAGGCATATACCCAGTCATCCCCACCGTCCCCACCCGCTTCGAAACCCGGAACAGCGGACTGGAGGTAGAAATCGATGTAACTCCAGTGGGTGGTATGCTGGCACTCGGAGGGCAGCTCACTCACCGGACGTTTGATGGCTTTGGCCGCATGCCCGGTGAGGCCTTTGCCCCCATCATAGCCCGCGGGGTGAACGCCGCCGGACAACCAGAGGATGTCATCCTATCAGAAAACAAACTGCTCCAGCCGCAGTTCAGCGTGAGTGAGACGCCATTCATCGCCGCGGTCGATGCGGGTGGGACCGTGCGCGTGCCCGTCCGTATGAACTTCGGACAGACACAGCTTGAGCTGACCTGTACACCGGTTGATTGATTCGAGTCACGATACATCCGGCGGCCCCTGCTCCTTGAGGTTTTCAGAAGGTCACCCATGGGCGAGTGAGCCATGCCATGCCCCTGCACAGGCGGGCGGCTTTTGCGGCTGGATCCGGCCGTGACCATGCTGCGCCTGAGCGACCAGCCCGAGGTGAAGGATTTCTGGCAACTCCCGCTGCTGAACATGCCGCCCGAGTTCTTCATCCGCACCGCCCTGCCCACGCTGATGCATCCTCGCCGCTTTCAACCACGCGACGACGGTGGAGAGGCGGGTTTGCAGGTCATTGAGCGTGGCAGTTTTCACGCGGGATTTTTCCCACACCAGCGGGGCCGTCAACGGATGACTTCTTCGTTTCACAATACCCGCTGGACACTCGTGCTCCGTGCTTCCGGCGGCGGCGATGAGGCACAGGCGGCGCTCTCCGAGCTGTGCGGGGGCTCTTACGAGCCCGTCGTCGCTTTCCTCCGCCGCAGCGGGCGCGGCGAGGATGATGCGCGGGAAGCGGCGCACGCATTTTTTGCCGAAGTGCTGGAGTGGGGTGTGCAAAAGTCGCCCAAAAGGCCCACTGCATTTCCTGCTTATTTGGAGGGGCTGTCTCGGCGTGCACATCTCATGAGAAAGCAGGGCTTGAAGGGCCGGAAGATTATAGCCCAGGGCTGAGCGGAGCGATGCCTTGGGAAGTGTTCGTGATTAAGACGTTGATGCTCAGTGGAGTGTCACTCAAGAAGTGAACTGCGGAGTAGTCGGATTTCAGGTCTGACGGCTGTTTCCGTCTGAGTTTCAGTTTTCGAGTCCCGTTTCTAACGGAGAACCCGCGCCCGTTTGGGTGTGGAACAAGGAGGAACTCGTGAAGAATCGAGCCGTTGGTCATGAGATG
>JAYVJI010000819.1:0-3658 GCA_043769435.1 Verrucomicrobiota bacterium | reverse complement strand
AAAGATAACTACATAGCCCCCAGCCGGAATGCTGAACCCGGATGGGATGGTCCACTTCGCCGGCAGTGCCTGAGTATCGGTAAGATGATACCCGCTGAGATCGAGCGGCGCTGGGTCCGGATTATGCAGCTCTATCCAGTCCTGACGGGTGGCATCTTCATCCGGAATGCCCGTATTGTTAATTGTTAGGAATTCAGTAATCAGCGGTGCCGCGCCCGCGCGGTTCAGCGTGAGCACTAGGGTCAGGCAGGCCAAGATGGGAAAGGCGACTTTTGCAGACATGCCGACATCCTTCCCGGGTAACAACCCTCCCGTCAAGAACCGCTTGGGATTTGCTTTGTAATTGTAACTGTGCCGCGGCGGACTGCATTTACTAACGTTTCATTCAGGGCACGCAGTAGCCTCGCAGTGGGGCAGCAGTCACGGTGCGTTCAGGACTCGACTGTGTTTTGCAAAGTTCCGATGCCGTCGATGGTGATCCTGATGACATCTCCTGGCGCGAGTGTCCACTGGGCATGAGGCACGAGGCCGGTGCCGGTGAAGAGAATGCTGCCGTAGGGGAAATCATTGTCCAGGTAGAGCCAGCCTGCCAGCTCTGCGGGGGTGCGCTTGAGTTGCTGGAGAGAGGTGCTGCCGCTGCAGGATTCCGCGCCGTCGCGGCAGACGGTCATGTGGATCCCGGTGTCAGCGGGCATCGAGTCGGCGATGAGCAGGCAAGGTCCGAGGGCGCAGGCACCGGTGTAGATCTTGGCCTGAGGCAGGTAGAGCGGGTTTTCACCCTCAATGTCGCGGGCACTCATGTCATTCCCGACTGTGAAACCGAAGACCTTGCCAGCGCTGTTGATGGCGAGGGCGAGTTCGGGCTCGGGCACGCTCCATGTGCTGTCACTGCGGACGCGGACTCCACCCAGATGCCCCCGGACCCTGGCGGCGGTGGCTTTGAAGAAAAGCTCGGGACGTTCCGCCTCGTAGACCATATCATAGAAGCGCGAGGCCCCTGCTTCTTTGGACTCATCCATGCGGGCGACCTTACTGCGAAAGTAGGTGACCCCGGCGGCCCAGACTTCCTGCGACTGCACCGGCGGGCTCCATGCTTCATCAACAACAGGCAGCGGGGCAGCCGGACAAGCCCCTGAGCTGTGAATACGGCGGACCAAGGCCCCCGGATCAGGCGCTTGAAAAAGAGCATCCATAGTGAGCCCGGGAAGCAGGCAAGCATGACCTTCGATGACGGCGGTGAGTTGATCCTGGCGCTGATAGATGAGCATGGTAGTGTCTGGCACAGAAAATCAGTGGTGCCATCCGAAAAATCACGCCTGCTCCAGACGCCAGCTCACCGGGGCAGAACTTCCACGATGTCTGCAAAGGCGATGCCGTCCGGATGGCTGAGGACATTACACCGACCGTAGAGCAGGGTGCCCGGCGGGCAAAGCAATAGCTGTGAAATGCGGTCATCCGATTCCACCTGAAACCAAGCGCGGGGAGAGCTGGTATGCGGCACGCCTTCCTCCTCCAAGATGCTGCCCAGGGGCCGCTGCCCGGCACTGATGAGGTCCCGCACGTGCGCAGGGAAGCCCTCCAACTGGATGCCTATAGCCCCGTATTCCACCGGCACGCCATCACTCACACGGGAGAGGACCACCTCGCGCATGACGAATGAAGTAGCGACCTGTGACTGCACCACGCGCAGAGAGATGGCACTGCCATGGTGCGCCCGCAGGCGTGGAGTCATGTCGCTGTCATGCACCAGGAGGTGACGCCCTGGCTCTGGCACCTCCGCGCCCGTGATGAAGTGGACCACGGGGAGCGGTTCATCATCCATTGAGTAGAAAAACTGCAGGGGCATGAGCAGGTCCAGTGCATCATGCCGCAGCGGTTTGGCATCAGGTGTAGCGGGCATCGCGGTGGTCCGGCAGGAAAAAGCTGTGGAGCAGCCGGTCCACTTGGAGCAGGCCCTCTCGGGTGAGAATAATGTCGTCGCCACTGACCCGTCCATAGCCGCCGGCCTGGAGCGCGGCCAGTTCCGCAGCGAACCGGACGCGAGGATCGACCCCATATTTGGTGATGTAATAGGAGGCTTGAATGCGGCCCAGCTTCAGCCGGAGGATGAACTCCCTGACGAAACTTTCCTCCTCCGTCATCCGGTGCGCCCGGAAATAGGGCAGCTTCCCGCTGTCCACTAGCATCTGCCACGGGAGGATGTCTGCGTGGCTCTGGACATGAATGCCCTTCAGCGTGCCAAAGCTGGCCACCCCCAGCGGCAGCAGGTCCGAGCCAGCCCAGAGGCTGTCCCTGTAGATGAACTTCGTTTTGGCTGGATTCTTAACAACGGTCGTCGCGCTGGTCACCGTGTATCCTGCGGCTTCAAAGGCGGTGAAGGCCTCATCGACCCAGCGGCGCTTGGTGCTCCAGTTAGCGACGGGTGCCGTGAGCTTGCCGGCCTCCTTCATCTCCTTGTAGATAGTGGTGTTATACGGGATCTCCATTTGATAAATCGTCAGGCAATCCGGCTCCAGCTCCAGGGCCTTGCCGATGCAGCGCTGCCAGTTGGCATCCGTCTCCTCCACCATTCCGGCGATGAGGTCGATGTTGATCTGTGGGAATCCTGTCCGCCGCGCGTGCCAGTAGGCCTTCTCAATCTCTGCCGAGCGGTGCGCCCGTCCATTGATTTCTAGGATGTGGTCGTCAAAGTTCTCAACGCCCAGACTCAGCCGGGTGACGCCCAGCTCACGGATGGCATCCAGCTTTTTTTCCGTCAGAGTGCCAGGCTCTGCTTCGAAAGCCACTTCCCGGGCCTCGTCCCACGGGAAGTGATCCTTCATCCGGTTCGTCAGATCCTTGAGCTGTGGGATGCTCAGATAGGATGGCGTGCCCCCACCAAAGTAAATATACTGCGGCCTGCGACCGGTGATGTATGGCATGGCCGCCACCCGCCTCATCTCCGTGGCGGCTGAATCCAGATAGCCCTTTATTTCTGCGGCATTTTTATCCGTATAGACACGAAAGTAGCAGAAGTGGCAGCGCTTCCTGCAAAAAGGGATGTGAAAATACAACCCCAAGGGCACTCCCGGGTCGGGCTTTGTTTCCAGCACTTCCAGCACCGACGCCACCGAAGCCTGATCCCAAAAGGAAAACGGCGGGTAGTTGGCCACGAAATAGTTGCCCGCTTCCGTGTCGTCACGGGGCGGCGCAGGAGCAGTAGCAGAAGCAATAGAGGCAGTGGTCATGGAACAAAGGACCATGCATACGCCGCTGGGGGAAGCGGGTTTTCAACCGGAGTGATGACTCTCATCCGAGTAACCCCTGCGCCGACGCCGTATCCACCAGCCCCGCCCTTGGTCATTCGTGAGCACCCGCAACCGGCGGGGTGGGCGGGGTGCGAGCGGACAAAATAAGCTTGTCTTTTCGCGAAAAACCATGAATCTCAGTGTGTCCATTGTCAGCCCTGGCCCACATTCAACGTCAAGCTTCCATGACCATAACAACTTTAACATCCGGTTCATACAAAAAACCACTGGCTACTGCCTGCTCGGTGGGGGCTCTCAGCCTAGGCTGCTCAGACGGCGCGGTGGTTTTTGTTGACTATGGCAACACGCTCTATGCAGACTCCGCTCCCAACAACAATGCTTCAAGTTTCTGGGACCTCGACCTCAACAAC
>JAYVJI010000818.1:0-3155 GCA_043769435.1 Verrucomicrobiota bacterium | reverse complement strand
ATGATTCCGGGCGCGTGTGAAAGAAATCGGAGGCCGGACGGATCAGCCCGGGGGGGGCGCTCAGGGGATGCCCCGTCACGAAAAACGCTGCACCACGCGAGAGTGGTGCAGCGTCAGCGGATCCCGCAGTCGTGTGACCGAGCGCGGGTGCCGCGGGATCGGACCGCGGCACCCGGCATTCCATCACTGCCTCTATGGCCGGACGAGCCGGAAGAAGCGCTTCCTGTCGTCGGCCGACGTTCCCACATTCGGCACTCGGGCGTTGTTGCACATGGTGCAGGCGACCCCGTCCACACGGTAGATACCTCCGGGCTCCCCCCGGGTGCCGAACGAACATACCCAATGGAGGACATCGCCAGGCTGCGACGGGAGATACCTCCGGGCTCCCCCCAGGTGCCGAACGTGTCTCCCACACCAGAGGGCGGCCACTGATTATATTGAATAACCGAATTGTAGCTGGTGTTGTAAATAGATGGCTGTGGCGGAGGCGAAAGTGTTCGGTGCCGGCTGATCATCCAGAGTGACGCCGAAGATTTCGCCCATCCGGGAGCGTTTCCAGTCCGGGTGGTGATACATGGGCACCATGTTGTTCGCCGCACCGGTCACGGTCACCGCATTGGTATCCATGCGGCCCATGACGTAGCCATTCGAGTCCGGCGTATTCGCAGGATAGTCTGCTCCGGAAAAGCACGTGCCGACCGCCCAGCCCTGCTGAAAGGGGGCCGCCGGCTCCACCTTTACATCATCCAGCAGGACAGACGTCCGCAGGCGTCCGCAGGCGGCCATTGCGCAGGCACGCTCACTCTCCGCCGGGATCGGCGTTCCGGCAGGTTCGAGTATATGCTGACTCCGCAGCACGGCGCCTGGCTCAATATTGGTGAGTCTTTGTTCAGCAAGATGAGTTCGCCTCAGATTGAAAGCGACTTGGAATAAGCAGGCCCACAGCTGTGTCTGGCGATGCAAGCACTATCCCGCGTGGTGCTCAAAAGGCCTGTGCGTGCGGATAGAAAATGGATTGACTGCCCGGGGCCACAGCCTAACGCAGGCCATGAATCGCTTCCTTGCACTATTTTTGATTTTCAGCCTGAACTCGGTGGCCGATGACCGTCCTAATGTGGTCCTCATCATCGCTGATGATCTGGGCTGGGGGGAACTGGGCTGTTACGGGCAAAAAATCATCCGGACTCCTAACATTGACCGCCTTGCCGCAGGGGGGACCCGTTTCACGCAGCACTACAGCGGGGCACCGGTGTGTGCCCCCGCGCGGTGTGTGTTGATGACCGGACGGCACACGGGGCATGCGGAGATCCGGGGAAATCAGCAGGCAAAGGTGAGGTTCCCACAGTTCAAGGAAGGGCAACATCCGATCTCGGCTGCCGTGGCGACCCTCCCGCAGACGTTTCGTGCCGCTGGTTACGCTACTGGAGCCATGGGCAAGTGGGGGCTGGGCTCGGTGGGCAGTACGGGTGATCCTAACAAAAAGGGCTTTGACTTGTTCTTTGGCTATAACTGCCAGTCCGTGGCCCATTCCTACTGGCCGCAGTTTCTCTGGCGGAATGATAAGCAAATAGAGATCAACGCGCGTCCGGTGTCCGGGCATGTCCCGGCCGTTGAGGGGGAAGTGGCAGAGGATGCGTATCAAGGACAGGTCTATGCACCTGCCCTGATGATTGAAGAGGCGGAAAAATTCATAAGTGCACACGCTGGCCCTGCTGCCAGTCCCGGGAACAATAAGCCGTTTTTTCTTTACCTTGCCTTTATCGAGCCGCACGTAGCGATGCACCCGCCGAAAGCGGACGTTGAAAAATTCCCCCGCGAATGGGATACGGTGCCATACCGCGGAGAGTGCGGGTATGTGCCAAACGCCAGACCCAGAGCGGCGTATGCGGCGATGATCAGCGCGGTGGATGGCTATGTGGGACGTGTGATGGCCGCCTTGGAAAAGCAGGGCGTGGCGGAGCGGACCATAGTGATCTTCACCAGTGACAATGGCACTGCTCCCGTGGCGAAGCCAGGCGCCAGGTTTCACACCGGCGGAGTGGATCCGGAGTTCTTCAACAGCACGGCAGGCCTCCGCGGCTACAAGGGCAGCGTCTACGAAGGCGGTATCCGTGTGCCGATGATCGTCCGGTATCCCGGCAAAGTGAAAGCCGGGGCCGTGAGCGACGCGCCGGGGTATTTTGCAGACTGGTTTCCCACGCTATGTGCGGCGGCGGGGCTTCCGGGACCGGATCAGACTGACGGGGAAAACCTTTGGCCGCTGCTCACCGGTGCCGCGGTGCCGGCATCCCGAAAGCCTATGGTCTGGGTGTTTCCAGAATACGGGGGACAGGTAGCGATCCGGCTGGGAAATTTCAAAGTAATGCGCCGCGGTCTGAAGGCCGCAAAAATGGAGGACTGGGAGGTATATGATATCGCCGCAGACAGAAATGAAACGCGAAACCTAGCCAGCGAAAAGCCGGACCTGATCCGGGAGGCGGCGGCGGCATTGAAGGCGGCGAGTACGGATAATGAAGTATTCCCGCTGAGTATCCCGCCTGCGCCCTGAGCCAGCAGGGGTGCAGGACAAAAAAGTTCTAAAATACAGTCCAACTCCGAGAGGCTCTCCTCGCAGACAAGATGCTTCCAACCCAGCACGGGCGAGACGACGGCGAGACGACCGTGTTCCAGTTGCTAGCATCCTCGCCAATCCTTCCACATCACTAACTGATCGCACCCGTCGAGCGCGGCGTCTTCGACAATGGATTCGTTGAGGCTCAAAGCTCATATCGTTTAGGCGTCTTCGTCTACAAACTTACCGTGGGGGTTTCTCGCTCTTCTTCGTTCGATCAAAGGCATCCACCGCGCGAGTCCATGGTCCGACGTTGACAGGTCGCCCTCACACCACAGAGGCAGCACCGTCATCGTCGGCACATTGTACCTGTGCGAGGTTTCAATCCGCGCCGCCGCTGGTTGGCGGCGGCGATCCGTCAGTCCAAGGGGGCATCCCGTTGATCCAGCGGTTTCAATCCGCGCCGCCGCTGGTTGGCGGCGGCGATAAGGGCGGGAATGGTTCGTCCAGAACTTCCCGCAAGTTTCAATCCGCGCCGCCGCTGGTTGGCGGCGGCGATAGTAGTTAGACGGGACACCCTTCCACCCCTGCGGGTTTCAATCCG
>JAYVJI010000817.1:0-3086 GCA_043769435.1 Verrucomicrobiota bacterium | reverse complement strand
GCCCTTCGCCGCGGCAGTGGTGATCGTGAGGTTCCTTGTCAGATAGTAACTCCCCGGCAGGCTGATGGTGATGGTGCCCGCGGCGGAAACGGCGACACCAGGCTGTCCGGCGACGAGCGGCGTGCGGGCCTCCACCTGGTCCAGCGTCTTCATGCTGGCCACCGGCGGGCCGGCGGGCGGGGTGAGGCTGCCCTGGGCTGATGAGAGTTGAGGGCTGAGAGTGGAGAGAGCGAGCAGGGTGATGATGGATCGGGTGTTCATGGTGGTGATGTAATTGTGAATGTTGCGGCAGCGGTGTGTCGTGCTGTGTGCGGGTGTTCCCCCATGGTTTGGGAAAACCGGGTATAGGACTAAGGTCGGATGCCGGCGGGTTTTTTGTATCCGACCAAAGTCGGATCGCACTGGGAGTGGCGCGACTCTGTCCGCCATTTGAAAACAAACGCGCAGCGCACTTCCAAACGGACGCGCAAGGGACGCCCGGGGGCAGAAGTGGCCTGCGGCGTTGTTATTGAATGGCGGACAGAGTCGCGCCACTCCCAGTCACCACGCCGGGATGCGGACGGTGAAGGTGGTGCCTGCGCCGGGGGTGGACTTTACCTGGATGCTGCCGCGGTGGAGTTCGGCGCAGCGTTTGATGATGACGAGGCCGAGGCCGGTGCCGGGGATGTCGCCGACGTTGCTGCCGCGGTGGAAGGCCTCGAAGAGGTGCGGGAGGTCTTTGTCAGGGATGCCGATGCCGCTGTCCTGCACGGTGAAGACGGCCATCGGCCCCTCGCGGCGGGCAGAGAAATGCACGGGCGTGCCGGCGGGGGAATACTTCACGCCGTTGCTCAGGAGATTGGCTAGAATGTGGCGCAGCAGGGCCTCGTCGGCGTGCGCGCCTGACAGATCGTTTTCCGCGCTCCACTCGATGGGGCACTTGCGGTTGGTGGCGGAGAGGGATTCGTCGGCGAGCTTGCGGGCCAGCGCGTCGAGGTCGAGCGGGGCTGGCTTGTAAGCGAGCTTGCCGGCGTCCACGCGGCCGAGCACCAGCACTTGTTCCATCAACCCGGCCATGTTTTTGGTGGCGGTGTGGATGTCGTCGAAGAGTTGCTTTTTCTCCTCCGGTGGGAGTCTGGCTTCGTAGTGCCGCAGCAGTTCCACGGCGCTCATGGTGATGCCTAGCGGGGTGCGGAATTCGTGACTGACCGTGGTGACGAAGCGGCTCTTTAGTTCCCCCACTTCGCGCTCGGCGGCGAGTTCCTGGGTGCGGCGTGCGGCGAGTTCGGTGGTTTCCACGAACTCGCCCGTGAGCCGCCTTTGCCGCCGCAGCACGATTACGCCGAGCACGCCAGCCAGGATCACCGGGACAATGCCGAGCAGCGCAGGCGACCATGCGGATAAGCCAGTGCGGGCCGCCGGGGCGGTGCCGGGAGGGTCTGCGGGCAGCGGGGCGCTCCAGTCTATCTTCAATTCCGCGAGTTCGCTGCGCAGTGCGGGGATGTCCACGGTGAGCATGCGGGCCTCCATGCCGGTGGCGAAGAGCTTGCTGCCGCCTACGGCAAAGCGGAGACCCGCGATGTAGCCGAGTTCCGGAAAGTCCAGCGTGCCCACCGATCTCCCGTCCATGTCCATGAGGTCCACCCGGGTCACTCCGCTGGTCCATGCGATCAGCGAGGAATCGCCCGTGAAGCAGCCGGAGCTTTGCATGTCGAGCATGGCGGGGCGGAGAATCCGCCAGCGGCGCTGCCATGTCTCCGTGGACCAAAGCGCCGCGCCATTCGTGCCGGCCACAAAGAGCCAGCGTCCGTCCGGGCTGAAGGTGACGTGGCTGTGAATCAGCTCCGGCAGGCGCTTCACGATTTTGCCAGTGAGTGCATCCCAGATGACCGTGAGGTATCCATTTGTGTAGCGGCCCGCGGCGACCCAGCGCCCGTCGGGGCTGAGACTCATGGCTCCGGAGCCTGTGGACGAGCCGGGCCCCTGGATGCTGTCGTGGCTGCTGTAGCCGCGCTCCAGCATCACCGGTTTCTCCGGCACCGTCGTATCCATGACCAGCAGGCCGGAGTTCGCCCCGGCGACCGCCACGCGGCGTCCGTCGGCGCTCCAGCTCGCGGCATTGGCCCCGAAGCCCGCAGGCAGCGGCACGTTCTGCGCCTGCTGCATCCAGTCCACATTCTGCGGCAGCGCGCCGGAGGCGCCGGAGGGTAGGTCCGCGACTTTCATACTGCCGGACTCGATCATCCACACCTGGCGCTCGCGGGCGGGCACGAATCCCATCGTCATTTTTCTCGCTGAGGTGTGATTGAAAAGGCCGCCGCCATTCAGATCCAGCAGATCAAAACCGAACTGCGGAGACCATCGCGATGGGGTCCAGAGCGCGAGCGCGCCGTCCTGTGAAATGTCGTGCTGCCACACCAGCACCCGTTCGAGGAAGGTGCCCACAAAGTATCGCGTGCCCGCCGGCTGGGCGATGCGCCATGTGCCCGTGCCTTTGCCCTGGATGCCCCACGCCACGCGGTCCCCCGCGCGGTTGAACTCAAGGCCGCGGGCCGAATTCGTCTGACAAATCAGGCGCGCGGTGGCAATGTCCCAGAGCCGCGTGATGCCGTCTGTGCCCGCCGTGAGCAGCATCCGTCCGTCCGGGCTGAACTTTTGCAGCCATACATTGATAGACGTGGAGCCCATCTGGACAACGCGGTCGGACTTCAAGTCCCAGATGGAGACCGCGAAATTCTCCGAGTAGAACGATAGCCGCCCGCCCTGCTCGTCCCAGCGGAAAGCAGATACGGCAGCTGGAGCCTTCATCGTTTTCACCACCGCGCCCGTCACTGCATCCAGGACGGAGATGTCCGCGCCGCTGAACCATGCGACCAGATCCCCGCGCGGGCTCACCGCCACCTGCGAGCTGCCGCCCGACCACTTAAAATCCGTCGGCCACTGCGGCAGCTCCCGCAGCTCACCTTTCTCAATGTCGTAGAGCACCGATTCGCCGCCGGTGCCCGCCATGTTCATGCACAGCAGCCGGTCGTCCGCCGTGCAAGTCGGCGGCCATGACCACCGCTGCGCACGCGGGTCCATGCCTATCATGCGCACGCCTTTCCCGG
>JAYVJI010000816.1:0-11320 GCA_043769435.1 Verrucomicrobiota bacterium | reverse complement strand
AATGGGAAGTGGCTTTTTGCACGTGAGATTTTGACTGCACAATTGGTTCCGGCGTTCAATAACGGCGATTGCGCAGGCTGTCTGCATGGTTTTTGGCTGAAATAGTATGATAGATGCTTTTCTTTTCGACATCGGGCGGGTGATCGTCCAGTTTGATTTCGACCTGATCTACCGGCGGCTGGAGCCATTGGCAGGCCGGCCTCTGACAGGAGTGGCCCAGCAGATCGCGCCCATGCTGATCCCTCTTGAAACAGGGCAGCTCACGGCGGCGGATTTTGTGCAGCAGGCCACGGCCCTGATCGGCGGCGGCGTCACAGAGCACGACTTCGCCACGGCCTACATGGAAATATTCACTCCCAATGAACCGATGTGGCGGACAGTGGAAAGGGTTGCTTCCAAGGTGCCTGTTTACCTTTTTTCCAATATCAGCGCCCTGCATGAGATCTGGCTCTTGAAGGAATACGACGTCTTTCAGCATTTCAAAGGAGGGCTCTTTTCATGGAGGTGCGGGAGCATGAAGCCGGATGATGAAATCTACCGGCAGGGACTGGAACTGCTCGGGGTCCCGGCGGAGCGGATCGGCTACGTGGACGATCTGGAACCTAACATTGCCACCGGTCGTCGGTTTGGCTTTCAGTCGCATCTGTATAACATGGCGGATCACGCAGCCTTTGAGGATTTTCTGACTCTGCATTCGCTGTGAATCCCCCTGAAAAATGGAAGTCGGCAGCGGGCCGGGCCTTCGCCTGCGCCGTGCTGTATGGAGCGGCGTGGGCCGCGTATGCCAGTGGAGCGCCCAGCCTCGCTGCGTGGCTGTTCATCGCTGCCTGCTTGCCGGGCGGCTGGGATCTGGCTTCTGATGCATGGAGTGATCTCTGCGCGCTTCGGCTGGATATTCATTTCCTGATGCTGGCGGCTGCAGCGGCCAGCGGCGCCCTGGGTCACTGGCAGGAAGCCGCGTTGCTCCTGGTGCTGTTTTCGGGCAGTGAGGCCTTGGAGGAATTTGCCAACCATCGGACGGAGGCTGCGCTGTCCTCGCTCTTCCGCGAGGCCCCAAAAACGGTGCTGGCAGTCATGGCGGACGGGGCGACGCAGGAGACCGCAGTGGACAGCCTCATGCCGGGAATGCTCATCCGGATCCCGCCGGGCCAGCAGGTGCCGGTGGATGTCCGCGTGACGTCTGGCACCAGTGACTGTGATGAGTCATCACTCACCGGGGAGGCGATACCCGTTGGTAAAAGGCCCGGAGATGAAGCGCAGGGCGGCGTGCTGAATCTCAGCGGCCTGCTCACAGCGGAAGTGCTGCGTCCCGCGTCTCAGAGCGCGCTGCAGCAGATCATGGAACTGATACGCCAGGCCCGGGGGCGGAAGGCCAGGGCGCAGCGTTTTACTGATAAATTCGGAACGAAGTATACCGCGCTGGTGCTGGGCGGATGCACTGCTTTGTTCCTCTGGTGGTGGCTGGGAGGTGGGCTCGCTGCCTTTGCAGAAAAGGCAGGTAGGGCCTCAGCCTTTGAACGGGCGGTGACGGTGCTCATCGTCGCCTCCCCCTGCGCCCTCGTGCTCAGCGTGCCCTCAGCCATCCTCGCGGCCATCGCCAGCGGTGCCCGCCACGGCGTTATTTTCCGCGGCGGCAGCAGCATCGAGGACCTCGCCACCATCGATACCGTGGCCATGGACAAAACGGGCACCCTAACAACCGGGGAACTGGCGGTAGTGGGTAGCGAGGTGCATGGGGGCGATACCGCCGCAGTTGATCATGCTGCATGGAATCTGGCGCGGCAATCAACGCATCCGCTCTCCAGAGCGATCGCGAGGTATTTTACCGGCAAGTCCACCAACGAGGAACCGCAGGAATATACCAACCACCCGGGTAGCGGTGTCTCTGGCAGGTTAGGCGGGGAGCTGTGGAGAATGGGAAAGCGATCATGGATCGCGGAGTCTGTGGAATTGCCTCCGGAGGACCTGCGCGTGCGGGAGCCGGTGCATAGCGAGGTCTGGCTCCATGGTCCATCCGGCACGGGTTTTCTCTGCCTGAAAGATGAGCCCCGCCCGGGGGCCGCAGGGTTGCTGGAAAAGCTGCACCGCCATGGCTTACGCACCATGATGCTAACAGGAGATCGCGCAGAGGCCGCCAAAGCGGTGGCGGACCTGACGGGTGTGCAGGAAGTGCATGCCGGACTGCTTCCGGCACAGAAAACGGATGTTATCCAGCGGCTCCTAGCTTCCGGAAGAAAACCGGCGATGGTGGGAGACGGGGTCAATGACGCCCCGGCTCTGGCGGCTGCCACGGTCGGTGTGGCCATGGGGTTACGGGGATCCGATGCTGCCCTCGCGGAGGCGGATGTGGTGTTGTCCAGAGACCGGCTGGAGGCTTTCCTAGAGGCTTGGGGCCTGAGCCGCAGAGCAGTTAGAATCATGAAGCAAAATGTAGCCGTGGCGCTGGGCACCGCCCTTGTGATGGTGATCACCGGCATCGTCCGGGAGGTCCCGCTCTGGGTTGGGGTGCTCACGCATGAGGGCAGCACCGCCCTTGTGGTCTTGAATAGTATGCGTCTCCTTTTCAGCAATCCATCCTGACAAATGTCCCCGTATCTCACCGCATCACGCCCTAGGACCCTAGCGGCTGCCCTCTGCCCGGTGGCTGCCGGTTGCGCGCTGGCATGGCATCTCGAGCAGCGCTTCAGCCTGCTGCTCGCCGTGTCTACCCTCCTCAGTACGCTCTGCCTCCAGATCGCTACTAACTATTTCAATGACGCAGTTGATGCGAAAAAAGGAGCGGACACTGCCCGGCGGCTGGGGCCTCAGCGGGCCACCGCCAGTGGCCTCGTCAGCCGGAAAGCCATGATGCGGGCGGGGGCCGCGGCTTTGCTTGTCGCTGTCTTGTTTTCCCTTCCCATGGTGGAGGCGCGGGGCTGGATGATCGTGCTCATCGGGCTGGTCTCGCTGTTCTTTACTTATGGCTACACCGGCGGTCCGGTGCCACTCGCCTACAGGGGATTGGGGGAATTGTTCGTGATCCTCTTTTTCGGGCTGATCGCGGTCACGGGCACCGTATTTGTGCAGACCGGCCACTGGCACTGGGAAGGCCTGCTGGCCGGGCTGCAGATCGGCTCCATGAGCACCGCACTGATCGCCATCAATAACTTGAGGGACATCACCGAGGACACGCTCAGCAGGAAGCGGACATTAGCGGTCCGCAGCGGTGAGAGCGCCGCCAAGCGCATGATCATAGCGTGGTGCCTTCTGCCCTACCTTCTTGATCTGGGCTGGGCTCCCTTCCATGAGAAGCTCTGCTATTATCCCGCTCCGGCATCCCTTCTGGGTGTGGCTGTCAGCGTGCTGGTGTTCCGTACCGCCCCGTCAGTTGGCTATAACCGGTTCCTCGCGCTGGCCGGGCTGCACTTGCTGGTGTGGACGGCGCTTTTTGTTGCCGCCTGTATGTGATGTGGATCCACCGCTATGCTCTTGTTTTGCGCAGCGGTCCGGCCAATGCCCGCAGCCAGCGGCACCGCGTGGCGGGATGTCTTGTTAGGGATGAAAGCGGCTTTGCTTGCCTGCATCCGTGGCCGGAACTGGGGGATGCTCCGCTGGACGATCAACTGGCGGCCCTGCGCACAGGCCGCGCCACCCCCCACATCAGCAGGATGCGGGAATGCATGGCCCGTGACGGGGCGGCGCGCAGGGCAGGGGTTTCGCTTTTCGCCGGACTAGTGGTCCCGCAAAGTCACGCCACCGTCACTGGCCGGTGCGATTTTGACGCACTGCGGGATGAGGGATTTACTGCGGTCAAAATCAAAGCTGCCGGCTCCGGCGGCGGGGCATGGCCGCGGGTGGAGGAAGCGTTAGGAGCCGGGCTCCGGGTACGGCTGGACTTCAATGGCACGGGCACGGATGAGGCATGGGCTGCCGCTGCCCGTTGGAGCGGGAATATTGACTTCATTGAGGACCCCGTGCCCTATCATCCGGAGGCTTGGAAGGCATTGCGTTCAGGTTATGGATTGCGCCTTGCACTGGACCGCCTCGCGCCAGGCCAGGCGGCGTCCACTGGATTTGATGTCCGGGTTTTTAAGCCTGCGGTGGATGAACCCACTGCGGCCTTTGCCGGCGCGGTGATCACCAGTTACATGGACCATCCGTTAGGTCAGCTGTATGCCGCGCTGGTGGCTGCGGAGTCCGGCACTTCACAGCTTTGCGGCCTGCTAACACATCGCCTGTTTGAAGGAAATGAATTTTGCTCCGCTCTCACAACGCGCGGGCCAGTGCTCACGCCGCCTTGCGGCACAGGCCTGGGATTTGATGATCTCCTCGCCGCACTGCCATGGCAACGACTGGAACGCAGGGCTACGGTCCCCGGATTTTCCGATCATGAATCCACCGTGCTGATGAATCCGCGTGCCCCTGTGCCCCCCCCCCCGCAGGCATTGATCCCTCCGCGGCACCTTGTATTCGCGACCAGTGGCAGCACCGGCACGCCGCGCTGGGTTTGTCTTTCCCACGGAGCCTTCCTCGCCAACGCCTCCGCTGTGAACAGCTGGGTCGGGGCGGTTGCCTCCGATGTCTGGCTGCGCGTGCTGCCGGATTTTCATGTGGGTGGGCTGGGCATCGTGGCCCGGGCTGCGCTCTCCGGCAGCCGCGTGGTTTCATTTCATGAGCGCTGGAATGTCCGGGATTTCCTAACGATTCTGACGAAGGAACGCATCAGCCTGACTTCCCTCGTCCCTGCTCAGGTGCATGATCTCGTCACTGCGGCCTGCAGGGCACCAAAGGCGCTGCGGGCAGTTTTTGCCGGAGGTGGAGCCTTGGCGCCTTCCCTCTTGCAGCAGGCACATGCGCTAGGGTGGCCATTGCTGGTCAGCTACGGCATGACGGAATGCAGTTCCCAAGTGGCCACGGCGCGCTACCCAGCCGGGCCGGCGGGTTCCCTTCCGGACATGGAGCTGCTGCCCTGCTGGGAAGGAGCGCTGACCGCTGAGGGGAGGCTGCGTCTGCGCGGTTCCCCACTGCTGACCTGCCGGCTTTCCTGCGATGCAGGGGCATGGCGGCGGGAGGACTGCGTGGACCCTCGTGGTTGGTTCCTAACAAACGACCGGGTGAGCATGGAGGGCCGCCTGCTCAGGGTCTGCGGACGCGCGGACCGGGTCATCAAGATCCTAGGTGAACTAGTAGACCTAGATGGCATCGAGGCGGCGCTGAATGATCTGGGCGTGCCGCAAAACGCAGGTGTTATTCTGCCCGTTCTGGATTCCAGGGCAGGATTCGCCCTCCATTTCCTGACCGAACTTTCTGCCGCTGAGGCTGACACCGTCGTCCTGAACTGGAACGCGTCCTGCGCTCCATTCGCACGGATCACCGCCATAAGATCCGGGCTGACATTGCCAAAATCCGCACTCGGAAAAGTCCTGCGCGCAAATCTGTCAGGCTGAAGTTTTCACTTTCCCCGGCAGAATAGACAGCCATGCTCCCCCCATGAAATGGCCCCTTCTGGCAATACTAGCGCTTCACTTTTCCTTCCAGTCCTGCCATACAGCGAGGCGTGTGGGCGGCGCTATGGCCTCGGGTGCCGGATATGTGGGTCACGGGGCCAAAAAACTGGGTGGCAGCGCTGCCAGGCTGTGGCCATGGCGCACCGGCACCCCTAAGCCTGATCCGGCTCCTGCCGCAGGCAGCGGTGATCCTGCCCCCGCAGTCAAGCCAGTGGTGCCCACACCTTTTCCAGCAAATGGCCTGCTGGTGGCCGAGTCCGAACTCGGAGATGATGCCACGCGGCTCCAGGCCACCAGCGTGAATATTCCCGGCGGCTGGGAGATTAAGGGCGCCTCCATCGCGTACCATCTGGATGCTGACGGCAGCAGCCCCAGAATCCTCAAGGCCACAGGGACACCCGCCACAGCTACCAGTGTGAACGGGGACATCGCCAGCGCCCGGGCCATACACTACCGCCTGCGCAGCGGCGTCCTCGTCCTCACAGGAGACCCCGTCCTCAAAACCGGCGGCCAGACCATCCGCAGCCGGGGGGGCAATACTACTATAAAGATCCATGTGCCGACAGGCGCTATGACAGTTGATGGTCCTGCCAGCTATGAATAACACTACTATGATCCGGGCTCTCCTGCTTTGCTGTCCACTTCTGCTGACCTCCTGCGGGACGGTCGCCCATTATGCCGGTCAGATACTCGGCATGGCCGGGAGCGTGGCCGCACCCGTCACCGGCATTCTCCGCCTGCGCGAGGGTGGAGATGCCAGCGCGTGGAAGGACAAAGCAGACCGTGAAGCAAAAACAAAGCATGACCGCCGCAGCACTCAAGATCAGCGCCCACACTGAGGCCACACCGCCCCCCGGCCTGAGCCTGGAACTTCAGGCCCTGTGGCTGGTGGAAAAAGGAGACTGGGAAGCCGCGCATAACATCGCCCAAGACATCCACACCCCTGATGGCTCATGGATCCACGCCTTGCTCCACCTCATCGAAGGCGATGTCGGAAACGCCGGCTACTGGTATGCAAAGGTATGGCGGGACGGCATGTTAGAAAATTAGCTATCCGTAATTGGGCTCTCCGATAGTCTGCTGGCGGCAGCAAGGACCGCTACCCTGCTATCTCTCCAGCACTTCCAAGAGGCGGCCATCATCCGCGCCGTGAAACCGAGTCAGGTAGAGTGCCTGCATGAGCACCGTTTTTTCCACCGTGCTCATGCCGCAAAAATGGACCACCGGCGACCGCAGCAGCGCGAAAAAATCCCGTTCGATGTTAACAAAGGTCAAGGACGGGCTCCTGAACATGCCGGTGGCGAACTGCGTATCTAGCATCAGCCGATTCCATGCGGGTTGGTCATGCGCCTCCCGGTGCCGCAGAGTCGGCTGTTCATGCAGTGTTTCCCACCGCTCCATCACTTCATGGAAAAGGCCACCGCGGATGAGGAAGGTTCCACTGTTGATGCCCGGACGCTGCAGCGTCGCCAGCTCTTCATCCGTCAGGTAGCCATTGAACTGCCCGCACTGGATGCCCAGCGCATCCTCCGGTGCGTAGCGGATGTCGTCCTGCGTCTCAAACCACGCATCCAGAGGGGCCGTGACCAGCATATCGCAATCCATGAACAGCACCCAGTCATAAGCCTCCGCAGGCAGGAGTTTGCGCGCATGGAACTTCGCACAGTAGCAGCCGTGCTCACCCTGCGGATAGTCCACCCCAATCTCCTCCACCCCGCGCCGCGGATGCTCGAAGATTTCCGTCTCTCCATTGTGGATAACTTTTATGTCACCCGCAAACCCCGAGCGCAGCAGACTGCCCACGAGCATCCGCGCCTGCTGCCGGTGCTGATTTGAGCCAGGCGTATCTAGGGCGATGGTGTAGAGGAGAACTCTGGAGGTCATCGGGATATCTTTACACCATGGCCACACGATGGGTGGGGACGGGCTGGCCAGGCTTGAAGGCCTCCAGCGTTTCCAGGGTGTGGCTACCGCCGGGCCATGCTTTTGCCAGAGCTTGCTTCACCAGTGCCTCGAGCGTTTTCGGATCGGCAGCGGCGCGCAGATTGATCACCAGTTCCCCCTGCTTCACTGGTTTGGCAATGTTGCCCGCGATCTCCGGCACCTCATCCGCACGCGTCATTTGCAGGCGCAGCAGTTGCTTTGGCTGGGCGGGATCACTCAGGATCAGTTTCAGATGCGCTACTTCGATGTGCCTCTTCCGCAGCCGCGCAGTCAGTTCCTGCACCACGGGCTCTAGCAGGGCCTTTCCAGCCCCGGGTTTCGCAGGCTTCAGTTTCACCGTCGCATTCAGCCAGCCCAGCATGGCCTCCCCGCGGCCATAGCGCTCGTAGTCCACATGCATCACCCTCGCCGGGCTCGCAGCCTGCGTCAGCAGATGGGTAAAGAGCGGCTCCAGCGCCAGTCCGTCGCGCGAGGCCGTTTCCATGATTTGCGCCTGCGGAAAGGCTCCCGCCAGCGCCGCCCGCAGAGACGCCAGCCGCGCACCGCTGATGAGGTCCACCTTATTAATTACGATCACCTCCGCCTCCTCCAGTTGCTTCCGGTAGATGTAGTTCACATCCTCGTGGAATCCCCCGCCGGACTGCTCCTCCTGGATCACTTTCGGCGCGACCGTATTTCCCGTGCTCCGCCAGCCGCTGCCGATTCTCGCGATGACTTCCTCCATCTCCTGCATGATCGCCGTCGCCCCAGGAGCCTCCTTTTCCAGCTCCCTCTGTTCCTTCGCCGAGAGCCGCTTCCCCCTCACCACCGTCAGGCTTTCAGCTCCTTTCACTTTCTCCTTTTCACTTTCCACCCGCCACCGGCATCCCATTACCTGCTCTGCACGGAAGGGGTCCACCAGCACTGTGTAGGGAGCCATCTGGAAGTTCTTCCCGTATATCTGCGTCAGCGGCAGCCCCACCGTCGCCACTAGGTCAGTGCAGCTCCCTACAGGCTCGGCGATGAACACATCCGGCTGCTGCTCCGCTTCCAGCCGGTTCAGTGCGTCCACCAGCGTCTCGCTGCGGCAGCAAAAACACCCGCCCGAGATTTCCCTCACCGGCAGGTTCAATTGCTCCACCAGCGCCGTATCCACCAGCCCCGCCGCCTGATCATTCGTTATCACTCCCGGGCGATACCCCTGCCTCTTGAGCCACAGCGCCAGCTGTAGCACCGTCGTCGTCTTCCCAGCTCCCAAAAACCCGCCCAGCATGATGAATCGGGGTTCCCTGGCGGTGTCCGCCGGGGCTTCAGAAAAAAAATGTTTTTTGCGCATTTTTTTCTTTTACAACAGGGGGGAAATACGTAAAAAAGCAAAAGTAAGTTTTTTACTCGGTGGTGTCACCGATGAATTGATTCCTCAAACAAAGTAACCCAAACATCCCTTATGAAAGTTACAAATTTAAGTCGGCGGTCTTTTGTCAGGCGCACTGCTGGAACGGCTTTAGCCTTCGGCGTCGGAATCCAAAGGTCAAATGCCTATTCGTTATCAACGTGGAGCACGTGCGATATTGGCCCCTGCAGGCCTGCCGCAACCTTAGTTTGGGAAGACAACTTTCCGCCAACTGTCGATCCCGTGGGACTGTGGTGCGAAGCGGATTGTAAGGGACTGGATTTATCTGGTCACGCACAATCAGGGAAAATGTGGGCAAAATGCACGACGGTTGGAGTGACTTGGTGTCAGCGGGGGACTCGACTTTGAGACAATTATTAGATATTACTACTAAATTATGCAACGTAGAATTTTCATCAAAAGCGGAGCTGCCACTACTTTGGTATTTGGAGCGGGAATCAGGCCATCGGACGCTTACTCGTTGGCAACGTGGAGCACTTGCGAACTCACCACGCCGTGCCACAAAGCCAGTGGATTACGATTTGAAAATAATTTTCCACCTGGTGTGGACGGTGATGGCGAATGGTGCCCGGCAAAATGCGTTGGAAATGACTCCGGGGGAAATACACATTCGGGCACGATGTGGGCCAAATGTGAGAGCAGCACTGGAGTAACGTGGTGCCAGCGTGGCACAGAAGGATGATTTAGAAAAATTAGTCAGCACATTCGATAAATCTAGCCCACAACTACACTATGAACCGCAGAAAATTTGTTAAAGCCACCTCCGCTACGTGTCTTGCATTTGGTGCGGGCATTAGCTCCGGATTAGGGTATCATTTGGCCACATGGAGCACCTGCACGTTAGAGGGAAGTTGTGCCTCATCTGAGACTCTGCGGCTTGAAAATAATTTCCCTCCAGGTGTGGATGCTAGCGGACAGTGGTGCAGTTCATACTGTGAGGGAATAGATGGTTCAGGACTTGCGCAAAGTGGAAAAATGTGGACAAAGTGCGAAGCTGATCACGGAATGTCGTGGTGTCAGCGGGGGACTCGAAACTAGGGGGAATGGTGAGAGAACTAAATGAAAGCAGGTTTCACTCGATCCGGAGACCTTATATTCTTCATCTGTGTATTCGGAGCATGCATGGCTGGCACAAAGGTGGGACTAGTTTGGATTTTCGAACAGAATGCGTCTCATAAATTCAGATGGACCCCAATTACAAAATTTGTCGACGCTTTGCCTATCCTGCGAAACTCGGTCGGATCAACTGCGGCGGCTTCATTCCGCCAAACTTTTATTGATGACCGTAGCGGGTTTCTAGCTAAATTTGACGAATTACTTCGCAGACAGGATTATGATGGGTTAGAAGCTCTCCTGAATTTTGATCCAGTTGAAGGATGTCCTCTGTTTTTTGCCGATTTGCTCGAGCGCACTCCACGAAATAACCCCAAACTCGTTAACTTTCTTTCTCGACTAGTCAGCTTGTGCTGCGAAAACCAACCGGAGGATTACTTGCTTTTTTTAGATTCTATCGAAAATAATTTTGATCAATTTGTCCGATTTCGCAGGTTTGGAAATTCGATATCGAGTCAGAAAAACCTAGCAAAGTATCAGCAATGGGTTCATGAAGGAAAAATAGCTTCGAGCACATTGATCTCGGCTTTATTGGGCTCAAATTTGGATTTATCCGAGATTTTAAGCTCTCCCCATGGGTCTGGGATCTTGCCACATCTGGCCGCAGGGCTATTTGTTGATTATAACCTGCCTGCCAAGGCGTTCGCTGGCGTAGAGAATCGCTTGTTCGAGAATTTGCCGGCTGCAGGTCGGTTCCAGTTTTTGGACATTTGCAACAAAGAATACGCGTTTGAACCAAGCGAACAAATGTTGGCACAACTCTCACGGGAGGAACGCGAAAAACTCGAAGAGAAATCAACTCTGCGAAAGCTTGCGCGTCAGAAAGATTGGGGTGCTCTGGGGGCTGCGTTTGACTCCAAGCCCGTTGATAATGAAATCATTGACGAAATGCTTAGTGATGGGATGCCGCCGCGCCTCCTGCTGGAAAGACCCAACCTGATTGACTCGGGGAGGAAAAACCAACTTTTAAATCAATGGGCCACAGCTGACCTGCTTAGCTATTCCGAGTATGTTGCCAATGAGGTTGCGGGTCAGAAGCCCGGTGTTGACGATGCGATTGTGGTGCTTGTAAAAGAGATTCATGACGACGACGAGGCCAAGCGGCTCTGGGCCGGTAAAATTGCGGATTCCGCACTGCGAAACAGCACGTTGACCACCCTGCACAATGCAACTCAAACTGAGTAAATCAGCGACTTTAGTCGTAGCGCTACTGGGTGTGACGACCGGTGTATTATGGCAGATTCTGACGTATAGATCAAACGCCCCGCAGCATCATACCGACTCAGAGGGTGTGACCGCCGCCTGATGTAATTTCGAATGTGACGAAATTGTCACTTGTACAAATATGTTAGTGAATTAGCAGTCAGCGCATGCACATTAATCA
>JAYVJI010000815.1:0-3645 GCA_043769435.1 Verrucomicrobiota bacterium | reverse complement strand
AGCCCGCCCTCCTGAGCCAGCAGCGCTTCCAGCAAATGCGCTGGACTTACCTCCGGATGTTGCATCCGCGTGGCGCGGGATTGAGCATCAGCGAGGGCTTCCTGACATTTGATAGTGAATTGTTCCGGATTCATAGGCTGATGGTATGGTTGTGCATGACTAACATCCTCTGCATGAAAGGTGCCAGGCCTCATCATCACGGAAAAACCGCGAAACAAGCCTGGAATTCCCAAAACCCCGCGTCAGACTGTCCCCGTAATGGACGGAAAGTCCCCGCCCTCACATGCAGAAAGCCACTGGCATCATCATACGACGGACGCCTCTCAGTGATACCAGTTTCATCATTCACTGGTGTACCCGGGAGTACGGCATGGTGCGCACTGCAGCCAAAGGAGCACGCCGGCCGGGCAGCCCGTTTGCCGGACGGCTGGACCTTTTTTACAGTGCGGACTTCATCTGGACTCCTGCGCGTAAAGGGGACCTGCACGCCCTCAGGGAAGCCAGCGTCACTGACTACCGGCAGGGCATCCCCAAGGGCTGGAACCAGCTCCTCGCGGCGGCTTACTTCACTTCACTTATTGAGATGGTGACCGAGCCCGGTGAGCCGGTCGAGGGCATCTTCCTCCTGCTCCAAAGATCACTGGACTGGCTGAACAGCCGGCCGCCCACGGTACAGGGCATTCTTTTTTTCGAGAAGGAATTGACTCAGGAACTGGGCATCCACGGTGAAGCGGGCACTGCCCCCTGCGATGCCCTCCAGCGTCTTTGGCAGCGCCTGCCACCGCAGCGCACGGAGCTTATGGCACGACTGGTCTAACAAATCATTCCCGACCTCCGGGATAAACAATTCAGGCTAAGCCAGCACGATCTCCAGCGTATCATATGCAACGCTGACATTCCTGGGAAGCGCAGCGCTCAATGAGGCATGGCTAACACTGTGGCTGAGATGCGTGAGCCATGTATGTCGGGCGCGGCAGGCCGCTGCTGCATCCAGCGCCTCCTGAATGCTGAAGTGCGTCGGGTGCAGCTCGTAGCGAAGCCCATCGACGATGAGCACATCAACATCTGCGAGCAGTTCCAAGGTCGCATCCGGGATGAGCTTACAGTCCGGAATGTAAGCGAGCCGGGGGCCTCGTTCATACTGAAAGTGATAGCCGGTGGTGTATATCCTGCCGTGCAAAACCGGTAGCGGCGTCACCGTTGTTTTTCCCAGGCAAAAGGGACCGGTGACCACATGCGGCTCCGGTTTGAAGTAGCCTGCATAACGGTTTTGGCCACTGAAAGCAAAGTCATAGACCCGTCTCAGATCAGCTAGAGTTTCCGCCGGGGCATACACCGGCAGTTGGTCATTCTCACCAAATGTGAAGCGGCGCAGGTCATCGAATCCCATGATGTGATCGGTGTGTGCGTGGGTTATCAGCACCGCATCCAACTCCTTCAATCCGCAGCGCAGAGCCTGGGAACGGAAATCAGGTCCTGTATCTACAATCCATGTCATTTCAGGCGACCGCAGGAGGACACTGCTGCGGTATCGCTTGTCCGCAGCGTCCGGTGACTGGCAAACCGGGCAGTCGCATCCGATGATAGGGACACCCGTCGATGTGCCAGTGCCCAGAAACGTCAGCTTCAGCACGAGAGTAGCAGAATAGGAAGTGGCAGGCTCATCGAGAAAGGCTGGCACCAGAAGGGGTAGCTTCGATGATGCGGGTGATTTCCATCGCCAACTCCAGCGCAGCCGCAGCCTCCTTGCCACCGACCCGCGGACTGGTCCCGTGCCGCACGCAGTCTGCAAAGGCCGCCAGCTCAAGCTTCAGCGGTTCATCTTTCTCCAGCTGGACATCCTCCACCGTGATCCCCTGCGGCGTGAGCCGGTGGATTTTCCCTTCCTGTGCCTGATAGTCCAGTGACAGGTAGGCGCGGGATTGAAAGACGCGGATTTTGCGCAGCTTCTCCGGACTGATGCGGCTGGCAGTAAGATTAGCGACGGCACCGTTGGCAAATTTCAGCCGGGCATTGGCAATGTCCTCGCGGCGGGTGAGGACCGGAATGCCCACGGCATCCACCGCTGCTAGCGGGCTTTTCACAAGGTGCAGGATGATCTCGATGTCATGGATCATCAAATCAAGGACGACGCCGATATCGATGCTGCGGTTAGGGAAGGGTGAGAGCCGGTGGGCCTCAATGAATCTGGGCTCACTGAGGCTGGACTCCAGGACGCTCATCACAGGATTAAACCGCTCCACGTGTCCCACCTGCAACACGCAACCTTGCTTTTTTGCCAGTTCCACCAGTTCCCATGCCTGCTCGGCGTTATCCGTCAGGGGCTTTTCAATAAGCACATGCCGTCGCAATCCCAGCAAAAGTTTTCCAGCTTCGAAATGCGCTACCGTCGGCGCTGCGACCGTGACCGCTTCTGTCAGCGCAGCCAGCTCCTCCAGCGTCGCCACAGCCTGGGCTCCGGAAGCGGCAGCGGCCTCTGCCGCACGTGCCGGATCAGGATCATACACCGCCGCCAGTTTCACTCCCGGCAAGCTGGAAAGCACACGCACATGGTTCCTCCCGATAGCTCCAATACCCGCAACACCAATTTTCAAATCTTCAATCATGCATGGCTCTAAGCAGATACCGGCAAAGAATCAACCCTCACCAAACGACACCGCCACCCGGTAAAAATGACGGCCCGGGCGGGGCGCCGGTGCGCTGAACGTGGCACCGCCGGAGGGGTCCACCCCGGGTGCGGCCAGCGTTGTCCATGTATCACCCAGCAGGCTGCTCTCTTGGATGAGATAGGTATAGCCAGGCGATGTCTGGAACCGGATCACGACCGAGCCGCCTTCAACATTGATACTAAGCTGCCCCACCGCCTGCGCAGGTATGGGTTTTATTTTCAGGTCGAGCCAGACCATCCTGTGATCGCTGGGGCTGGCCCCACTAACAAGTGTTGCCAGGGGGTCGCCGGGCGCGGGCCAGAAAATGCCGCCACTGATGATGCCATGCCCGGAAACCGATGGCAGCACATAATCCGCCCGCAGGTTCCCACTGACGCCCGTGAAATAAGCGGTGTCGTATTTCGGATCGCCCCTGTGGGCGGGATTGGCGTAGGCCGTGCCTCCAGCGCTCGACGGGGTGTAACTGGTATCGATCAACGGGTTGTTGAGGAACTGCAGGATCGCATGATCATAGCTATCCCCGTCCAACGGGTCCGCATTGTGATCTCCAGCAATCACAAACCGCTCCTCCGCCCCCAGTCCACCGCGGATACCGGCATCATCTATATGATAGGTGGCCCTGGCCGGGGTCACGTAGTCAGCCCAGAAACGGATCTCGTCATGATTGCGCCGCCCGTTCCTGTCCTCAGTGCCGTCGAAGACGGGCGGAGTCGGATGATCCACGAGGAAATGCAGGGTTTGATCGCCGCCAAGATCAATCGGCAGATCCCAGTGACTCTTGGACGACAAGCGTAAGACTGCCAGCTCCGGCCCGGAGTACCAGTCCTGGGGGATCGCTGGCGTGGTTGCCAGATCAGGCAGAACAGCGCCCGGCATGTCCTTCCACAGGAACTTTTGAAACGTTCTGATCCGGCTGGTCAGAATGGGAAACCGTGAATAAACGGCCATGCCATACTGCCCTGGAAAAACCCCGAAA
>JAYVJI010000814.1:0-4558 GCA_043769435.1 Verrucomicrobiota bacterium | reverse complement strand
CAGAATGTCGGAAAGCGCCGCGCGGATAGCGGTCAGGCGCGATTCCCCTTGAGCGATGCGCGTGCAAATGGCCTCCACCACGACGATGGCATCATCAATGATCAGCCCGATGGCGGCTGCGATACCACCCAGCGTCATGAGATTGAACGTGAGCCTGCACGCCAGCATGACGACAATAGTGGCCAGCACTGACACAGGAATGACCGTAATGGCTGTCAGCACACTACCCCAGTTTCTCAGGAACAGATAGAGAACGATCACGGCGAACAGCAAGCCGATGGCGATGGCCTCCCACACACTGTCCACAGACTCACGTACCATGAGTGACTGATCGTAGTAGAAAGACAGCTCCATATCCGCAGGCAGTGACTTGCGAAGACCGGCCAGCTGGCCTTTCAGTTCATCGGCGATATCAAGAATGCTGCTCCCAGTGGGTTGCGCCCGGATGTTCAACAGCACGGCCCTGCGGCCCTGTGCCGTTACGATGTTGAAGGCCGGCTCCGGCCCGCGCTCCACTCTGGCAAAATCCCGGATACACACCGGGTGGCCATCCCGGAGCATCACGACGAAGTTCGCTATATCCTCTTCACTCTTCACGCGGCCATCCACCAGCGCCAGATACAGGGTATAGTTCTCCGTGTGGAATCCTGCTGGAGCGACTAGGTTTCCCTTCTCCAGTGAGCCGGTCACATCACTCATGGAAAGATTTGCCGCTGCAAGTTTGACTGGATCCACGATGACCTGATACTCGGGAGCACGGCCGCCGACAAGGTCTACGCGCGCGATGCCAGGTATGCGCAGGAAGCGGGGCTTCAGATCATACCTTGCCAGTTCCCACAGTTCCGTGAGGTCGCGCTTCGGTGAGGTCAGGCTGACGCCGATGACGGGGAATGCATTGAACGTGAGCCGCCACACAGTGGTCTTCGCCGTCTGGGGCAGAGACGCCTTCAGCTGCGAGACCCGGTTCAGCACATACAGTTCACTCTGCACCATGTCCACTTCCCAGTTGAAGAATACATTCACCTCAGCGCTGCCGCGTCCTGTGGCACTGCGCACCTGCACCGTCCCCGGGATGTCCTTCATGGCCTCCTCGATGGGCCGCGTGATGGTGGCCATCATTTCGTCCGCTGGCATCACCCCGTTATCTATCAGGATGACGCACCGGGGAAACTCAGTTTCAGGAAAAACTGATGAGGGCATTTTCCAGATACTGAAAATGCCACCAAGACAAATGGCTAGCGTGATGAAGATGATCGCCAGCCGGTGACGGACGGCAAAAGCGGTTTTATGGCCAGTGGCTGTGCTGCTCATTCGCTACTGGTTTTGCCTTCCTTGATGCTGACCTTGGTTTCCTCTGGCAGAGCGTAGGAGCCGGTGGTGACGACGATGGCGCCTTCCTTCAGACCTTCGGCCTCGACTTCCACCAGATCCCCGTCCCGCAGCCCGGTCTTCACTTCCTTCCGGGTGGCCACATCCACTTCCACTATGGACAGCGTAGTCTTTCCCTCTGCGTCAGTATAGACACTGGCCCGCGGCACAGCCAGCCTGTCCTTGCGTTCCTCCACGGTGATCCGCGCCGTGACAAACTGCCCCGGAGTCAATCCGCAGGCCTTCGGCAGGTTCAGCCGCACTAGCACAGTGTCGCTGATCCTGTCCGCCTGGGGACTGATGTATGTGATCCTTGTCGCCACATCATTCACCGTTGCGATCTGGTCAATTTTTAGCGCAGCAGCTTCCGCACGCGGCACCTGAATGGCAGATGCCAGCCGGTCCATGTCACCGATCTCCGCCAGCACTGCGGCAGGGTCGGTAGCCTCGCCCGGGCGTGCATTGAACTTCAGCAGGATACCTGACAGCGGTGCGATGCCGCTGAGCAGAGACTGCTGCACCTTTGCAGTGGCCAGCTCGGACTTTGCAGATGCCAGCGCCTGTTCAGATTCCAGTAGCAGCTTCTCAGACGTTCCTTCGGCAGCAATGAGCTTCTTTTGGCGCTCTACATTGCTAGTCGCGAACTTGATTCCAAGTTCAGTCCTGGCGACCGCAGCATCCACTGCCCGGCTGTCCATTTCAAAAAGGACCTGGCCCTGTGCTACCGGTTCCCCTTCTACTCCGTGTATGGCGGTAATCATTCCGGCCATAGCAGGAGAGAGCTTCGCGTATGCCGACGGCTGATCCTTTGATGCAGCAGCAAACTCCACCGTTCCATAAGCAGTAACCGCGCCCTTCAAAGTAGCTCTGACAACTTTGGCTGTTTCCACCGAGACCAGCGTCTGCGGGCTTTCTTCCTCTTCGCCACGCATGAGGGAAGCCGTGGTCAGAAGTGTGAATATTATTGGACTCCATTTCCATTTCATATATACTATGACTGGTGACTGGTGCTTGTTATTTATGTGAACGCAGAGGCAACTGGAGGGCTGCCTCCAGCTTCCCTGCAGCCTCTTGGGCCTGGATACGGGATTCCAACAGGGAGAGCGCTGAGGCGCTGGCTTCGATGCGCCGGCGGGTCAGTTCCAGCGGCGTTATTTCCCCGGCAGCCACCATGCTTTTGCTGGTGGCGCTGGCATGGGCGGCCTGTTCCGCCAGTATGCCTGCCGTGTGGACTTTTGCCCTAGCGGCTCTGCAGGCAGCCAGCGCTGTTTCTACCTCGCCAATGACCTGGGCCTGCGCCGCCTCAAACTTCGCACCCGCACTTAGCCGCTTCGCCTCCGCCTGTTTGATGGGTCCCTGGTTTTTATTGAGGACAGGCAGCTCTAGGCTCACACCGAGCGCCCATCTGGTCGTGCCCTGGTCAAATTCATATCCTGGATTGAGATGCACATCCGGATACTGTTTCGCTATTTCCAGCCGCAGGGCGGCGTCCGTGGCGGCGTAGTCAGCCAGCGCAGCCAGCAGGTCGCTGCGGTGGATCAGCGCCTTGCGGCGGGCGCTGCCGCCCGGCACTTCAGGGGATGACTCGAACGTGCTGAAGCGCAGTTCCACCGCCTCCAGGGCCGAAGCAGGCACACCCACCGCAGCAGCCAACTGGGCCATGGATGTGGCCGCCAGTTTTTCTGAATCATGCCGTGCGAGTTTTGAGCGATTGAGGGCCAAGCGGGCCTGAGTGATTTCAAATGCAGGCGCTTCGCCCGCTTTGACCTGAGCCTCCAGTTTCCGCAGCGCATCCTCGTGCAGCAGCCCCTCCGCCGCCAGCAAGGCCTGATTTTCTCTGGCCGAATACAGTTCCAGCATGGCGGTGCGCACCTTCGTTCGCGCATCCCATGCGGCGGCGGAAACTCTGAGGCGGGCAGCTTCGGCTTCGGCCATTGCCTGCGCCGTCCGCTTACCGCGTTTGCCGGCCGTTTCCACGGTCACATCCAGCGCCGGCGTGAGGATCCAGGGAGATACCCCGCTGGAGGAGGCGTTGAATGCAGGTGCAAATGACAGGACCGGATTCGGCCTCGCTCCTGCCGTCGAAACCCCGGCTTCAGCCTCCGCCGCTGCTGCCCGCGCGATGCGCACGTCCCCCTGAAAATAGGCCGCTGCGAGCGCAAGCCGGTCAACCGTCCATCCACCGCTGGCAGCCCGTTGGTCCGCCAGAAATTGCGTCAGCCCGGCATCCTGCAACGAGCGCCCCGCAAAAGCACTGGCAGAACCCCCCGCTGATATCGGAGCCGATCTGAATGGCACACAGCAAGGGAGGCTCAGCAAAGCGATTGTGGATAGCACCGTAAGGTTCCTCATTCCCTTTCGCTTATCCAGACACGGCCAATAAACAAATGAAACAACGTTACTTTATAGATCATCGGAGATTGTAGCCCTGTCCGCTCATCCCGTCTTCGATGTTTTCATAGCCGTGTTTGGTCAAGGCCGGACAGGGTAGCCGGCGTATGGCAGGGTATGGCAGGGTATGGCCGCTGCCGCGTTTCAGCTCGAGGGATTCTTCAGGCACAGTAGATTTAAGGCCGCGTGATCTGAAGCCGCAGCAGCCTCCTAGCGGGAGTGGCAGTGGTTTCTATGCGCATGGTCGTGGTGCCTCCGCCGTTGTCAGAAAGGAAGCCCGGAGCTTCGAGGACGGGGGTCCAGGAATTGAAATCCGGGGATGTCTCGACGTTGTAGAGAATGTCCGTGGCGGCGGTGAGGTGACGGTAGTCAACTCTGAGTAAGTTTCCATTGATAGTAGCGGCGGGCAGGAACGCTAGGGCGTCCGAGGCGGGTGTCAGTCCCAGCGCGTAGCGGACGACATTACTGACGCCCTGCCCCGAGGGGTCAGCGTAGGGGTCGCTGATAGCAGGTGCCGTCAGCTGGGCCGCCGTGAAGTGAGTGTGCTGCCACAGAGCGAACTCGGTGTAGTAAATAGCGCCAGGAGCCGCGCCGGGAGTGCCGCCTATGGTGCCAAGCGCCCAACCCGCAGCCACATTCGCGAGGTCAGCATCACGCAGCACCAATGAGCGTCCGCCGCCATCGCTGAGGGGTGCCCATTTATCGTTGTATGTGAATGTCTGGACGACGGCACCGGTGGCATCCACAAGGGTGATGGTCTCACCGCCGTTGCTCAGATTTGCCGGCGGGTAGGCGCCGG
>JAYVJI010000813.1:0-14098 GCA_043769435.1 Verrucomicrobiota bacterium | reverse complement strand
TCCCTTCTCGAAGCCGTATGTCTATTGCTCAGACTGCAGTCACCGCGCACGGCAACTCCCCGGGAACTCATTCGCATGGGAGCCACCGGATTCGGCGTGGCTGGTCGCTTGGGGGAAAGGGAACTGCGTCACACTCTGGGCCCATCAGGCCGGCATTTAGTGGTTGATGGCGAGCCCTGCCGCAGACCCGGCGACTACCTCTCCGCTGCCGGGCTCGTCGTATGGATGGGAAACAGCGATCTGGAACTGGTACATGGCCCGGGAGAAGGGCGGCGGCGTTACCTCGACTTCCTTGGCGTCCAGCTCTATCCGGAATACCGCAACGCCTTGCAGGCCTGCGACAAGGCCCTCCGCGCCAGAAACAGCCTCCTGCGCCGGGATGCCAGCCCTCCATGGAGACAAATTGATGCTTGGACCACCACCCTGAGCGCGCATGCCGCCGTGCTCTCCGGCTTGCGCCGCACACTGGTGCAAGTCCTAGCCCCACACGCTGCGGCCGCTCATCAGGCAGTGAGCACAGCCGGGGAATCCCTCGCGCTCACCTATTCCCCCGGAAGTGAAGAAGATCTTGCCGCTCAATTGTTGCGACTGCGCCCGGACGAAACCCGCCGCCGCCTCACCTTGGCAGGGCCTCAGCGGGACGACCTTATCCTGACCATCAACGAACTCCCCGCAGCTAGGTTTGCCAGCGAAGGCCAGCAGCGCACCATCGCCCTGGCCCTCAAACTCGCACAGCCCCCGCTCCTCCACGCACTCCGCGGCAGCCACCCCGTCCTGCTCCTCGACGATATCTTCGGCGAGCTGGACCCCAACCGAAGAAACGCCCTCCTCGATGCCCTGCCGCCCGGAGCCCAGAAGATCATCACCACCACCCACCTGCAATGGATGCACGAGCGCATCCAGCCCGCCGCCCTCTGGCACCTCAGCCACGGAGAATTGAGCGGCACATAGGCTTGGCAAAAACGGGAATTGGACGGTCAGAATCGGCCCAGGGTGGTCGTAATTCGTATCGTATTTCAAACGTTGATCCTCAGACGCGTGTCACCCAAAAGGTAGTTGGATTGCAGCTTTGACGATGACGGCGGTAAGAAAGCGGCCAGCAGCCAGGAAGGGCTTGTCTATTCGTAGAGCCCATGCCATGATAACGCAAGTTTTCCAACCAAAATACATGACTCCATACGCTCAAGAATCTGAAGTAGTGACCGCCGGGCGTGACATTCAGTCCCTGCGTGCGGCGCTCCAGAATGTGCTGTTTGGCAAGGAGGAGCTGATAGATATGATGATCTGCGGGCTCCTGGCCCGGGGCCACATCCTGCTGGAAGGGCTGCCGGGGCTGGGGAAGACCGAGCTGGTAAAGGGCCTTGCACGCGCGCTCCAGTTGGAAACGCGCCGCATCCAGTTCACGCCTGACCTGCTGCCCGGAGACATCACCGGGAATCCCGTGCTCCAGGAAACTCCGCAGGGCCGGCAGTTCGTCTTTCAGCCCGGGCCGCTCTTCACTAACCTGGTGCTGGCGGATGAGATCAACCGGGCCAGCCCGAAGACGCAGAGCGCCCTGCTGGAGGCCATGCAGGAACGCAGAGTCACCGTCCTGGGCGTCACGCATCGGCTCCCGGATCCATTCTTCGTGCTCGCAACACAGAACCCTGTAGAGCTGGAGGGCACCTACCCGTTGCCGGAGGCTCAGGTGGACCGCTTTCTGTTCAAGCTCGAGGTCCTGCGGAATGACGCCACGGTGCTGGAGCGCATCGTCAAGGACCGGGAGCTGGGCATGGAGCCTAGCGTCTCTGCGGTGCTGGATAATGCGCAGATGACGGCGCTGCTGGCACTCACGCGGCGTATCTTTCTGCCTGATCCCGTGGCCAACTACATCGCCCGGCTCGTGGATGCTACGCACCATGGCCAGAGTCAGGCCGCTGCAGCTGTGAAGTATGGCGCCAGCCCACGGGCGGCACTGAGCATGGCCAGCGCTTCCAAAGCCCTGGCCCTGATGAACGGGCGCACGCACAGCAGCTTTGAAGATGTCGCCCGCGTGGCAATGCCGGTCCTAGGCCACCGCATCATTCTGGACTACGGTGCCCGCATTGACGGACGCACGAGCAGGGACGTCGTCGCTGCACTGCTCCAGGAAGTGCCGGTCCGGGACACGCCCGTGCCGCGCACCCTCACGGACAGCGACCGCGCCGCCTGAGACCGCCATTCATTATTACCCACACACCCACCCTGGCCACTGCCTGCATGATAAAGCACTTGTTATTCTTCCTCTGTGCTGCCTTCCCGGCCATGGCGCAGCAGACCCAGCGGCTGGAACTGAATGCAGAAAACGGGTCCTCAGCTTCCTTCACGAGCGTCTTCAGTCTGGTGCCGCCGGGAGGGTTTGCTCCGGTCAGAATTTCCATCACCAACAATGGCACTGTAGCCATTCCACTCAGCCTCACTACCAGCAGCAGGACAGACGGAGGCGCGCAATGCTCCACCGAGAGCAGCTTTCAGGTCTCCGGAGCCGCGGAGTCAACTACCACGAGCGACATCCTCATCCCGCTGAGCATTGACCTGAGTCCGAAGGTGACTTACGGCAACGGCGAGCTGACCATCAAAGCCGGGAGTAATTCCCTGAGCTTTAACGCTACCAGCATAAACGAGGGCTTCCCCTTTGTCGCCTTCAGCGCGATGCTGTGTCCCCGGGGCGCAGACCATTTGAACAGGGAACGGGACACCAGAATGACATCCACTCCTGCGTCATCCTACGGAGGCAGCAGTCACTCGTCGGGATACGGATCCCAGTTCGCCTGCACGTTTGAGCCATCGATGCTGCCTGCGGACTGGCGGGGGCTTAGTGGGCTGGACGGGCTCTCGCTTTTAAAGTCTGAATGGGAGGCGCTGGCACCCGGGCCGCGAAACGCCGTAACCCTGTGGCTGCGGGCCGGCGGGCTGCTGACGATCTACTTTGTAGGCACTGAACCAGTGCCGGGGGAGCTGGGGATCGCCGTGGATCCCGGGCTGGAAAACGGGGGGGGGGACGCCAAGGAGGACGCCAAAACGGAGCGGCGTGCGCCTGTTGGAAAAGGCTTAACCGCAGGAGTCGGCTTGGTGCGCTTTGCTCAGTGGACGGGCAGGGAATTGCCGGCCACGGAGGAAATGAATTACACCTCTGCGTCGCTCAATCCATGGGAACCAAGGCTGCCCCGCAGTCTGCAGTTACACTCCCTGAGTGATGCGGACAATCCCCGGCTGCTGGCACTGGGGCAGAAAGACTTCAATGCATGGCAAGTCGGTCTCTTGTTGCTTGTTTTTGGTGTCGTGGTCGGCCCTATAAATCTCTTTTGGTTTGCTGGACCGGGCCGTCGGCATCGCCTGTTTTTCACCACGCCCCTGATTTCCCTCATCGCCTCGCTCCTCCTGCTCGCCGTCGTTTTCTTTCAAGATGGTCTGGGCGGCACGGGGACTCGCGCCGCGGCGATCCACCTCGACAGTGCCAGAAATTCCTTCCACACGTATCAGGAACAATATGCCCGCACCGGAGTGCTTCTTGGCAGTGGATTTGACCTCGCGCCGGACACACTCGTCCGTGCCGCTCCCGTCCCCGAGGGGCGCTGGGCTCGCCTGACGGTGGAAGATTCCTCAGGAGGCAACTATCGGCGCAGGATGCGCGACTCCAAAGACCAGCGCTACACAGTTGCCGGAGGGAAGGCCTATGCCGGCGACTACTTCCAGAGCCGTAGCGAGCAGGCGCAGATCATCGAGTCCAACAGTGCCACCCGTGGCGGGTTGGAGTTGAAACCCGAGGGAACAACTCCCGTCATCACCTCACGCATGGAGACCCCCATCGACAGGATTTACTACCGCAGCGCGGATGGAAATTACTGGCGCAGCCCGGGAGCCGTGGCCACCGGTGCCTCCGTAGTCATGGAAGCTGTGGACCCTCTCAGCTATGCAGCCGGCATCAAAACCATGACCGCCGTGCTGAGCGTCAAAGCCCGCAAACACCTAGCGATGAAGGCAGAGGCCCCAGGGTATTTTCACGCCCAGGTGAACGATGCCTACAGCCTCATGGTGCCCACGCTGGACAGTATCAAGTGGAAGGAAAATACAGCGTATGTCCACGGCCCGCTCCGCTGACCACGGGCGTGGAAGTCTGTGCTCACAAGAGCCGCAGCCTCGGCGGTTGCAGTCACAGGAATTGTATCCCATCCCTGACTACCCCATTCCGCCTTCATGCCACCTTGTGCTGATCATCCGACTCCCCGTTTGACCTCTGCTTTCGCCTCACTGGTGCTGCACGGGTTGGGAGTCTTTTGTATCGCCCTCCTTGCCGCTTGGCAGATGTGGTTTTCTCCCGTAAAGATTGAAAAACCAACTCCTCCCAAAGCGGAGCCCGGAATAGTCATCAATCTGGCGGCCCTTGTGAAGCAGGTGCGACCGGAGGAGGCGAGACCGCTACCCGCACCAAAACGTCCCGAAAAGGCGTTCATCCCGGCAGCCAGTGAAGGCCGCTCCGATCCGCCTCCGGACAGCAAATTCTTTTCCTCGGTGAACATGCGCGCGGCCTCTGCGAAGCATCCGGAGGTAGGGGCGGATGTTTCCCGCCCGAACCAAGACGGGGTGGACCTGCCGCTGCTTTCCGTGAGGGACGAGAATTTCCGCCATGGGAGCCTTGATCTGCCCCCGGTTCCGGTCCCGCCGACTCCTCCGCCCAGCCCGCCGGAGGAAGTGGCCGACAGGCCTCCCGAGCCCCGGCCGCCGCGCCCGCCGGAGCCGACCGGACCGGGCAGGCCGGCCTTGCCTGCCGCGCCTGTGGTGGCTGTGGCCCGGCCTGTGCCTCCTAAATCCGTTCCCCGGCGTAGCCCCCCGACCGCTCCCGCGCCCCGTCCGATGCAGCCCCGGCCCGCAGCACCCCGCGCCGTTGTTGGCAGCGAGCGCACCCGGTCCACGGGGGCGGCTCCCCGCCGGGAGGGAGAAGGCGTAGATGCAGAGTCCACGCCAGCAGGTAAATACGGACAACTCATCTATGAGCGCATAGGCTTACTCTGGAAGACCCGGCTCTCGGGGATCAGCGGCCTCGCGGGCATGGGCGTGGTGGAGGTGGAGTTTGACATCGATGCCAAGGGGGCCGTGAGCAATGTCAAGCTCATGGATCCCGGCGGCGCCCCTTCAGTCCTGGAGGATGCCTGCCTTTCCGCTGTGACCAAAGCCAGGCTCCCACCCCCGCCGGAAGAACTCCAGGTGGAGCTGAGAGACCGCCTCTCCGGCGGCCTGCTCCGGCGGAAGTTTACTTTTTTCCGCCTGTAGTCCAGCCTTTCCGACCAAGGCACCGCGTGGTTTTTGAATCCGTCCGCAAGGAATTTTCCTGACAACGATTACAACGATTTCATTGAGCCGGGCCTAGGTTTTGAATATCAAAAGCGCTTCGCAACCGCCATGTCATGCAGCTAACTAACTAACTAAAGACAAAACAGGTTAGGGGCCGCGATCCGGCGGGCTCAGCCGATCTTCCCTGCCGTGTCCGGCCCTTATTACTCTTTTACTCCCAGCAGCCGCTGCTGCGTCCGGGCAGGCAGACCGCTGCCTGGCAGCCAGGCAGCGGCGCCCGCAGGATCTTTTTTTACGTAGGCCTCTGCGGACAAGGCCAGGACGGCCAAGCGTTTTTTGTCATCTGTGATCTGACCTGCCCAAGTGATGGCTGCCACGGGGTCTTCCCATCGATGGCTGTAAACGAGTCCGCCGATGGCTTGGTTCTTGTCTTGTTCTCCGAGGGAGGCATGGCGTTGATACGCTGGCTGGCTGCCAGGGGATCGGCCTTGGCCCAGCCGGCGAAGGCGGGCCCGTAGGAGGCTCCCTGATTACCGCTGAGCGTATCCAGCCACTTCGCAGCGGCGGCCCCGTCGCGTGAGGCCCACTCGGAACTGATGCCGTAGACCATCGCTGTTCCGCCCGGTCCGGAGGCCAATGGAGCGGCCCAGGCAGAAGCGGCAGCGGGATCCTGCCGGGCCTGGGTGCGGGCGATCTCGTAGAGCGCATGGCTGCGCAGGTCTCCGTCAGGCAGCCCCCGTGCCCAACTGGTCGCGGAATCCCGGCCGCCGGCAGTCAGAATTTTTTCCGCCACTATGCTCATCATCTCTTTGGCTCGCGGGTCTTTTGCTGCACCCAATTCCATGACATATTCCGTGGCCTTTGTGGGATCTGCGATGGCCAGTCCATGCACGAAGGCCTCTTTGAGCTTTTCGCTCCCTTTTCCGTCTTTTTTGTCCAGCGAATCAAACCACGCCCGGGCAGCAGCAGGATCCGCAGATGCCCATCCAGCCAGGGTGGCACCCATGTCCCGCTTGCCGGTTTCAGCTCCGTGAAGCACGGCTTCGGCCCCGCCGATTTTTCCCCATGCAAAATGAAAATCGCGGAATCCGGGATCATCTGCGTCGAGGTGTTCGATTTGCTTGCGAATTTCGAGCGCGTTTTCCGCTGTGAGCCCAGCGAGGAGTTTGGCGAATGCCTCACGTCTCAGCAGTGGGTCCACAGCTGTGCGGAAATCGATGCCGAGAGCGGTGATAGCGGCCGTCGTGAGCGGGATGGCGACGAGCTTCCTGCCCTCCTTTCCAGTGATGGGGGTGCCCGTACGCGCACTAGTCCTGTCAGCAGTCCCGTGGCCCGCAACTGCCCGGGAACTGTCTGCCCGTGTGAGATCCCCGCTCGTTTGTGGTGCTGGACGCGACCACCACCCCAAGGCATAGGCGCCCACTACGAAACAGGACCAGGCAACTGGAGCGATAATTTTGCTTTTCATACTATACTTGATTTTGAGGGAGGGTGCGGGGGCATGGCGGCGGGCACAGCAACGGATGTGCCCTGAGTTAATGGTAAGCTGGAGAACGCCAACTCTTCCGCCATAATCGCGTATCCGCCCGGGCTGCGCCTAACCGCCCGCCAGTGCTCCGCATCAACTACTCAACGCCTTAGGCTGAGTCCGTGGCGCTGCCAGAAGGCAGCTAGGGCCGCGTGGGATCCATTGAAGACACTCCGTTCCAGGGGGCGGTCCATGTTTCCAAAATAGGGACTGAAGCGGTAGCCGCCGTGGGAGTAGACCTTGGGACGGGATCCGCCGCCTTCCCAGTCCACCCCGCCATACTGCCAGAGCGTCCAGTTAGACCAGAGACGATACTGATCTACGAGGCCCCTGGGGCTGCCGGGAGCGGGGAAGACAGGGCCGGCACCGCTTTCATGTGAGTAGAGAGCGAGCCAATACGGAGCCCGGCGGAGCCTGGCTGCGGTCGCGGGATCAGCCGCCCGCGTGAGGAGCTTCAGGGCCTGGCTGTTCTCCAGATAGGCGACGGGGACTACACCGGTGCGGGCTTCCACGCGATACATGAAGCGGAGAATCGCCTCCAGGCTATTGTCTCCGTCATAGTCGCCGCAGAGCAGCAGGGAGGGCGCGTTCCAGGAACGGCTCCGGGCCAGAGCCAGCGCCCGGTTCACCATCTGATCCGCCTGTGCCACTGGATCCACATGCTTCTGCATCCGGTAGTAGATCCCGGGCAACAGGCCCACGCGGTCTGCAGAGGACAGGAAATTAGCGCATTTGGTGTCGAGGTTACCGCCTTTTCCGGCCCTCGCTATCAGTCCCGCCGCACCGTTGGAGCGGAGCGCAGAGACGTCGTGCTCGGTATAGCTCGACCCCGCGCGCTGGCGTTCCTTGGGATCGTAGGCGGAGACATTGATGATCTGGGGCATCCCGCCGGAAGGAGCGGGCGCAGCACCCCCGGGAGACGGGGCGGTCGACGGCCCGGGCCCTGTGTTGCAGTGCGCGAGCAGGAGGACGAGCGGCAGTAGCAGGTATCTTTTCATGATCAGATGTGTTGGAACTGTCTAAAATGCGCAGATTCCTTTGCGTGGCAAGCCATCAGTGCCCGGCTCCGCAGTTCTACGTGTTTTTAACTGTCCGCTATTCCCTCAGAGATTCCCCTGGGTGAAATTTCGGGGATACCCCTACGAACAAGTATTTGAAATTCATCCGGAATGAGGCACTGTCCAGTGTCCGCACAACCACGGCTCCCCACATTATGGACAACCTGAAATATCACACTGTTATTCAAGCTCTAACCGCTGAGATTGAGAAACTGAAAAAGCGGGTCTCCGGCCTGGAAAAAGTCCTGTCCGATGACCACCAGAAGCTCTTACACCTCGAGGAGGAACATCAGCATGATCACGAGGCACTGGAAAAAATAGAACATGAGCACACGCATGATCACACCGTGGTCGAACGGCTGGATCACAGCTACTACACAGGGCGCAAGACCATCCCCGTCGGCATCTAGCGGCTCGCTTATCATGCCAATCATCTAAAGGGTTCACCGCAGAGCGATGGAAATTTGCTGATCCACGACCGCTGGGCGATACGGCAAGCCAGTCAACTCCCTTTTCCTTCTCAGCATAACCTGAAGAGGGTGAGCCCAAGAGTTGGAAGTCCTTGTGGGCTGCTCCAATCGCTGTTTGCTGGTTGAAACGGGATTGGTTCAAGGTGGGGCAGACCACCTGCGGTGTGAAGCAGCGCGTGGCTAGGCAACTAGGCGCTTATGATGTGCCGCGCTGGCGGTGGAGGGTGGGGTCCACGGCGGCCGTCATGGCGGCGGTGTCGAGGCTGGTGCTGAGGAAGCGTTGCAGTTCCTCTGCCACGGCCTGCGGCTCGCGCAGCACGCGGTGGTAGGGAATGCGCAGGACTTCGATGTCCGGCTGCGTGGCCAGCCAAGTATCCAGCTGGGCCAACTGGCTGGCGAAGGTCCGGCGCAGAAGCTCGGGATCGGCCCCGGTTTTACCGTCGCGCTGGAGCATGGCGTGCTGACTGGCCACCACTTCCTCCAGCGGGCGTTCCATGAAGACGATGCGATAGTGCAGGGTGCCATCAAGGAGTAGATCGCGCAGCAAGAGGTAGATGATTTTCACCACATGGCCGCAGGCCTGCGGCAGCCACGAGCGGTCGGTGCGGAGACGCTTGACGGGTTCGTATTCGAGGTACCCGCGCGGGTTGTTATCGTCGGGAGTGCGCAGACCGTCGGTGAGCACCGGCAGGCCGCCGGCGTGCAGCATCTGCATCATCAGTGAGGTGCCGGAACGCGGGAGGCCGCTGACTATGGTGATGAATTCAGATGTCATAAATGAAGGTGGATCAATCTACGGAGGGCTGCGGGATGCCTTCGGCAAGCAGGTGCCTAGCGGTTTCGCGGTGCTGGATGGCGCGGTCGGCCTGACCGAGTTTTGCGGCCACGAGCGAGACGTAGCGGTGGGCAAGGGCGAAGCCGGGGCGCATGGTCAGGCAAATGTCGAAGGCCTGGAGCGCGCGCTCGTACCAGCCCATGCGGGCGAGCACGGCGCCGAGCTGGAAGTGGGCGAGGGGGAAGTCTTGGAGCCGGGCGATGGCTTCGAGGCCGCTGGCCACGCCTGCTTCCAGTCGGCCCTGACGCGGCAGGGCCACACTGAGGCCGTAGTGTGCTTCGGCGTTGTCAGGATCGAGCGTGAGGGCTTGGCGAAAGGCGGTTTCGGCCTTCTCCCACTGGCGGAGGCGCAGGTAGGCGCGCCCGATGCGGGTTTGCAACCAGGGATTGTTTTCGCCCTGCGCAGCACAGCGCTCGAAGTGCTGGAGCGCGGCGGCCACGTCGCCGCTGAGCCAGCACTGGAAGGCGTGGAAAAGCGGGAGCTGTTTGTGCTCCGGCTTGCGGCGTTCCAGGGCGGCGGTGGCGGTGGCAAGAGCGTCAGCCTGGCCGGAGGAAATGGCGGCTTGGCCGGCGAAGATGAGATAGGCGACTTCCTCCGGGCACTGCTCTATCAATTCCAGCGCCAGCGCCAGAGCCCGGGCGGGCTGCTGGCCGTCGATGTAAGTGCAGGCGAGATTGTATTTCTGAGCGGCGCGGGCGCGGTCGAGATCGCGCACCACGTCTTCGCCAGGGGCTTCGATGTAGCCGAGTTCCACGAGCTGCTGGAGCGCTGCGGTTGCAGCCGCGGGATCGTCTGCTGCGGCCTCGCGCTCGCGGGCTTCATAGACAGGATCGGGCACGGTCTCCCAGGAATCTATGCGCTCGATCGGCGGCATGGCCTCAAAGGCATTCACGAGCACCTTGCCCTCCATGTCGCGGCCCACGGGCAGGCCGAAGAGCGAGAGCACGGTGGGGGCGATGTCCAGCAGCGTGGCTCCATGGAGCACCGCGCCTTTTTTCACCCCAGGACCGGCCAGCACGAACATGCCAAAGCTGCGGTGCCACTGGGTCGGCTCCACTTCTTGCGGCGGGCGGGTGGCCCCGCTGTGAAAGCCGTGGTCGGACACGAGCATGATGTGCGCCTCCGGCCCGGCCAGTTCCACGAGGCGGCCTAGCATCTGATCGTGGAACTCGTAGAGCGCATTCATCACGCCATGGAAGGCGGCGTAAAGATCGGGGCGCACCGCAGCCATCTGCGGCGGGTGGAAGACCATGAAGTCATGGCCAAAACGATCAATCGTCTCGTAGTAGGGCGTGCAGAAATCCCACGGCTGCTCCTCCATGACGGCAGTGGTCATGCCGTGGAGGGAAATGCACTCCGCCAGCCGCCGGGCCGCGGCATTGAAGAGCCGCCGCACCTCGGGATCGCGCTGGTCCAGCCGAGCGGCGTCCGGGATGAGCTGTGAGAGCAGCGGGCCTGTGACTTCCTCCGGGTGATAGCGCAGGTCCGCCAGTTCTGCGGCCATTTCCGGCGGGAAAACGCTCCCTAGTTGTAGCGGCCACTGCCCCGGCGCAGACCCGGCAGGCGCGACGGGAAAAAGTTGCGACACGCAGACGCCGTTGATGTTTTCCGCCGGGTGACTGGCATACCAGCCCAGCGCCTGGCACCGCATTCCGGTCTGCGCGAGGATATTCCACAGCGCCTTGCAGCGTCGGCTGCTGCTAGAAGCCGGGCGCAGGGCGCTGCTGTCCGGCGTGGGTTCCACAAAGCCATAAATGCCGTGCTGATAGGCGCGTTTTCCCGTGGCGATGGAGGTCCACAGAATGGGCGAAAGCATCGGCTGCAGCGTCATCAGGTCGCCGCTCACCCCGTCTTCCACCAACCGCCGCAGGTGAGGCATCCGGCCCGCCTCCATGAGTGGGCGCGCTACTTGCCAGTCAGCGGCATCCCAGCCGAGGAGCAGGAGTTTGCGGGCTGCCGGTGCGGCCATGGGGTAAATGCAAGAAAAAAGAAGCCCCGGGCGGGGAAGCCGTCTCGGAATAGGCACTCGCTTGATCCCTCAACAAACCGTCTCGGCCGGGGATTGAAAGGATCAACAGTCGCCTAGTTCTTCCGGCGCCTGCGGCGGAGTTGCACGGCACCCATCGCCAGCACAGCGAGGATGCCGGTGGAGGCTTCGGGCACGACGGTGATCGCGGCACCGCTGTTTTCAAATGTCCAGCCCGTGATCGTAGCAGGGAAGCCGTTCGTAGCGCTCGTGGTCATCGTGAGGTAGCCGAAATTGGTCGCCGCCGTGCCCTCATTGAGGAAAGCAAAACCGAGCGTTCGCGTGCCGGTCGTCAGGTAAGGAGAGCCGGTTGTGCCCGTGATGGAGCGGGTGAATGTGCTGGCACCGGAAATGACTGTGCCGACCGGTAGATCAAGATATGGCCCAGTGGGGCTACCGGCCACGCCGCCAGCGGGAACTGGCGCCCAATAGAAACCGAGCTGAGTTCCGCCACTCGCCAGATAGGGATTGAAGTCCCAGCCGACGACGCCAGCACCGGAAGTTCCGGTCGCCCCGGTCAACAGGTTGATATATACCCCGGCTAGGGAAGCTGGAACCGGGATGGCAGTGGAAAAACTCACCAGAGCGGCTTGCGCGGTTGTGATGGTGCCAGCAGCGCCAGCAAGCGCGGCGGCGCACAGGCTGAGGCGGGTGGCCACAAAGGAGTTTTCAAGCAGCAAAGCAGGCTGGACGTTCATAAATAGAGTTGGATTAGGGAATTAAGGGAACTAGGGGGCTGATAATGCAAGGTGCAAAACAGTGCAATCCATTTCTTTAATTAATAAAAATGCAACAAACCTTCACACAACGCACCCCATTTGAATTGCGGTTATCAACATTGCACCCATTCCCTGAACCAACTGGCCGGGTCCGTAACTAAAACCCGTCTGGCAGCCATGACTGAAATTCCGGGGGGATAGGGGCCTGAAAATGCATGGACTTACCCGATGTGGGATGGGTGAATCCCAGCTTCCAGGCATGTAGCATCAGCCGGCCGGAGGGCGTTTGCTTAGCTGTGCGGGCGTAGGTGACATCCCCCAGGAGCGGGTGGCCCAGGTGTTTCATATGCACGCGTATCTGATGGGTCCTGCCGGTGTGTAGGGTGCAGGCGACGAGGGCATCCGTCCCGGTCTGGTGCAGGACTTCGTAGTCAGTGTGGGCGTGCTTGCCGGCAGGCGCGGGCACCACGGCCATGCGGATGCGGTCCTGTGGGTGTCTGGCGATCTGTGTTTCGATGGTTCCCATGCGCGGGGAAGGCACGCCCTGGACCACAGCAAGGTAGAGCTTTGTCATCGTCCTGGCCGCGAACTGCTCTGTCAGGCTGTGGTGCGCGGCATCTGTGCGGGCCACTACGAGGCATCCGCTGGTTTCTTTATCTAGGCGGTGGACAATGCCGGGCCTGGCCACCCCGCCGATGCTGCTCAGCCCGCCGAAGCGGTGGAGCAGGGCATTCACCACCGTTCCGTCCTCGTTGCCATGAGCCGGATGCACGACCATGCCGCAGGCTTTGTTCAGCACGGCCAGATCGTCATCTTCGTAGAGCACGTCGAGGGGAATGTCCTGTGCCTGAGCCTCTGCCGGGCGGTCCGGCGGGATCTCTCCGCTCACCAAATCCCCGCCGCGCAAGCAGGCACTGGCCCGCGTTGCTTTCCCATTCACTTTGATGCTCTCCTCTTTGATGAGCGCCTGAATCCGTGCCCGGGACAGTTCCGGCAGCTGCGCCGCGAGAAACTTATCCAAGCGGGCACCCACGGCAGCGGACTCCGCTGTGAATTGAAAACCAGGAAATGAATCGGACACGTGCGTTGTCAGGACCATCATTGCCTGATGCTGTCAAGCAGCCCGCCTGGAAACGGTATTTTTGAAACACGGTCCGTGGCAAATTCCGGAAACTGCTTCATTTCGCTGGCATTTTCCGCGGCCTCCGGCTAAACGCTGATCGCTGAGAGCTGATGCTCCCCCCATTTTTGAAATTCGTATGGCTTCCAAACTTAAGAATAACGCTTCGCAGAAATCATATTCCCAGGCGATGGCCGACTGGGAGGCACAGAAGTCTTTTGTCCACAAGACTTCCGGGGGCATATTCAGACCCGCCTCTAACCTCACAGGCTTCGCCTACACCTGGGGCTGGAGTTGGCGTTTTATTCTGTTCATATTTCTCCCGGCGGCTGCCTATATCATGACGCTGTGGATGTTTAGCAAAAGCGAGGAATTCGGCACCATGCTGGGGGATGAAACCAAACGCTTTCTGAACAGTGGGGAAGCCACTGTAAAGGGTCCCCGCTGGGGGTTTGACGGCAGCCTGCGGGCCACTGAAGTAAAAGCGCAGGGTGGCGAGGCCAATTTCTTCAAAGAGCTGAAACTGCTCAACGTGGAATCCAAGCTCGGGCTTCGCGACCTCTACCGCACTGCTTGGAATCTCAAAAACGTCAGTGCCTACACCACCACGATCCGCCTGAAAGCAGGGATGTCCGGGGCCATAGCCCCAACGGCCATGAATCCCGCCGGGGTATCGATGGCGGCAGGCTTTGTGAACCCCGGTGTTTATCCCGATTTTTCACAGCTCACCATCGGCAGCTACAACACCGCCAGCCTCAACCTGCTCTGGGGTTCATCCAGCGCGAGCAGTGGCTCCCTGACCCGCAGCCCCGCCACTCTCAAGCCGCTGGATGGTGGCTGGCTTCTGGAGGCCACCGGGGGCTTCTTCCGCCAAAGCTGGCTGCGGACGAGCGGCCACATGGATGACCCGGATGATCCGGCACGAAAGGACGGCATCAAGGTGCTGGCACTGCGGGTGAAGATCGGGAAATCCCGGACGGATATAGAGAAGGGTGAGTTCGAACTCTTGGACAGCAGTGGCCAGCCAACTGG
>JAYVJI010000812.1:0-5414 GCA_043769435.1 Verrucomicrobiota bacterium | reverse complement strand
GCCCCAACGGAGCCGGCACCGGTTCCTTATTCCAAAATCGAATGGAAGGAGGACGTCAACTATCTCGACGGGAAGCCGTTCACGGGAGTAACGGTGCAGCATGACAAGAACGGCCATCTCATGTTGCGCTATCATATGAAGGACGGTGTTTACCACGGGCTCGTGGAGGAGTGGTTTGTGGACGGTAGGCAGAAGACGAAGACCAGTTTCGTGAACGGAAGACACGAGGGGGATAATTATTACTGGAACCCCGACGGGACTCTCCAGGTGCACAAGGTCTGGAAGGAGGACATCCTGGTGTCGGAAACACCCGGGCCGGTGAAGCGCTGAGAGGATCAATCCTGCCGCCAGTCGCCGAGACGGCGGCGGAGGTTCCGGAGGGAACGGAACATGGCCCAGGCACTGCCCGCACCGAGGCGGCTGCCAGGGCTTTCGGTCCAATGGATGGGGTGCGCGTCAATGGAGACCCCGCGGTGGAGCAGGTGCCAGGTGAGTTCTACATCGAAGGTGAAACGGGTTTCCTGAAGCGCCGGACGAATGGCGGCGAAGGCGGCAGCGGGGATGATCTTGAATCCGCACTGGGTGTCGGGCAGGGGAAACCGGAACATGCGGCGCACCAGCCACCGGAAGACGGCTCCCGCCATTCGCCGGTGAAGGCTGCGGATTACTTTGGTGCCGGACTCGCCCGTCCTCACGGCGTAATGTGCCTTGCCCGGCTCGCCGGCGATCAGGCGCAGCAACCTGGTGATTTCCTCCGTCGGCACCGCACCGTCGGCATCGGCGAAGGCAAGCAACTCCGCTCCATCCGGGCGGTCCCAGCCGCTGTAAATGGCCCCGCCCTTGCCCCGGTTTTGAGGATTCAACTGCGCCGGATCCAGAGCGGGGAAGTCTGTGCGCAGGCTTTCCACGTAGTCCGTTAGCCACGCTTGCTGATCAGGACTGGATCCGTCGTCCACTACCCGGATGCGAAAACCGCTCTGTCCTTTCAGCGCCCCGCACAGGCCGGGTAGAAACTGCGGGAGCCTTTGCCTCTCATTGAAGCAGGGGATCACCAGAAGAGTCGCGGTCATGGGTATCGAAATGGGGTGAAAAGGGGTGGAGTTCTCATCAGGGAGGATTGGCCCGAAGGAAAGCCGGTTTCGATTGTGGATCGCTCAATGAGCGGAGGAGCAGGCATAGATGAAGCATCGCCATTATTCTCTATCCCAAGCTTCGGTGTATTGAGTTCCATTGTCACTGTCCCGGATAGCCGCGGAATCTTCGGAACAACGAATGGAAGAACTGCCATCCGATGCGGGCGAATAGTCCGCTGATCGGCCTGAACGCAAACTAAAAAGCGACCTCCCGGTTTGGACACCGGGAGGTCGCTGAATTTAATACCGAATTGCGTCGGCGAGTGGCTTAGTAGCGGTAACGCACACCAGCGCTCCACTGGGTGGTGTCGTCACCTTCACGGTAGCCGGCAGTCACGTCCCAGCTTGGGGCGACTTGGTAGTACACATTGCCGAAGAAAGCCCAATTGTTCTCGTAGGCATCCTGATACTCGGCACCGGCGTGGAGTTCGAGGCAGCCGAACTTGGCGCGGAGGTGCGGACGGACATACCATCCCCAGTCACTCTCGCCGTATTCAGCGTGATAACCTTCAAAGGTGTCATTCGGACCTGGGACGATATTCAGCTCGGTCGATGCATCGAAATACATGGCACCGACTTCGCCGACGAGGTGAATGTTTTCGGACAAGGCCCATGAGCCACCGACGCCCAGACGGACGGTCCAAAGGTCCGTGCCGTCGAGAAGGCTGCCGTAGTCCAGCCTGCCATAGTCCGGGCCGTCACCGGTGCTGTAGTCGCCGCCTGCGGTCAGGTAGAAGTTCGGGGCGAGTGCGTACTCGAAGCGCAGGGTTGCGCCGTCAAGGCTTCCGCCATTTCCGTCAACGTCGGTGTTGAGATAGCTCAACTCAACGTTGCTGTAGCTGATCGGGCCGGCGCAGCGGTCAAGAGCTGGCGGGGGCGGGGAGCCTTTGCCAGTGCTGGCGGTGGAAACAACCGGCGCGGGGCCGGCGAGGACGCTGCCAATCCCAATGGTGAGGGAGGCGAGGATAGTTGCTGTTTTTTTCATCAGTTTTTTGGTTCTGTTGTTGTTGGTTTGCTTTTTGCGGACCAAGTCCGCATCAGGTTTCGGTTCTCCTGCAAATTTGACATAAGACTCGAATCCTGATTTCTAATACCTACAGAGCTTTCGTATACTTTGCAAATAAAAATTTCGGGAGACTCCCCGGCGCGTAAAGCGATCGGAAAGTCTCCCGTTATGACTGGGCCGACTGGGGATTAGAACCGGTAGCGGGCACCGCCGGTGAAGGTGGTGCGTTCGCTGCTGTAGGCTGCCCCGGCAGTCACATCCCAACCGGGAGCGACTTGGTAATAGAGGTCTGCAAAGACCGACCACTCATCTATATTGAAGTCGCTGACCTCGCTGTACTGGGCACCGGCATGGACTTCAAAACAGCCGAATTTGGCGCGAATGTGCGGGCGCACATACCACCCCACATCGTCATCGCTCCAACCATTGTTTGCGCTGCTGCCGGCGGTGCTGTCCACATCGTAATTTACCCACAGGATGCCGCCATCAGCAGCAAGGTGGATGTTTTCGGACAGGGCCACATAGCCGCCCACGCCGCCGGAAACGGACCACATATCAATGATGCCGGCGTCATGGTACTGGCCGGTGGCGGTGACATAGAAATTGTCCATAACCCCATATTCCGTACGCAGGACGACGCCGTCGCCGTTTTCACCGGCACCATCGAAATCGGTGTAAGCGTAGAGGAGTTCTGCATTGTTGTAGCTGATCAAGCCTGCGCATGGGTTTGCGGGAACTATGCAGGCTGCGACCGGAGCAGGAGCCGGAGTGCCGGCAGTGGCTGTAAAAACGCTGGTGGCCAGCGTGGCGAGGATGGCAGTGGTTTTTTTCATCATGTTTGTAGGGTTTGGATACATTGGTTGCAATAAAGTCAGGCCACGGCCCCCTGTGCAGGGGAATAAGCGAATACCGCCTCCTGATTTCTTATAATTACTGAACTTTCTTATAATTATCAAGTGAAAATACCCGGAAGTTTGGGAGCCGGCTCGCGCCCCGCAATCTCACTACTGGCTGCTCGGTTCGAATGCCCCATGACCGTAGAAGGACAGTGCCTCGCCGCAGAGATAGAGCGAACCGCAAATCAATTGGCGCTCCGGCAATTCCCCGGCAACCTCCAGCGCCTCTGCCAGGGAGGAAAAAATGCCAGATTCCACGCCTGGGGGGCAACGCTTTGAGAGAATCTCTGCCGAAACGGCTCTCGGACTGAGTTGCGTCACGAAAAGGAATCGCCGGGCGATTCCGGCCAGCAACCCGATGCACGCGCCGTGGTCCTTCGCCTCAACGGCACCGAAAATTACCGTCGCCCGCTCGTTTCCGAATTTTTCCTGCCACGCCGCTACCGTGGCCGCAGCCCCGTGGGGATTGTGCGCGCCGTCTATTATGATCCGACCACCAGGCAGTAACTGAAACCTGGCAGGCCATTCGGTTTTAGACAGCCCCACTTCGATCACTGAATTCGGCAGAGAGAATCCCGCCGCCCGCAAGGCCTCCACGGCGAGCGCCGCATTCCAGCGCTGATGCTCCCCAGGCAGCGGCAACGATCCCGCCCACGGCTCCCTTATTACGGTGATTGGCACCCCCGCCTCTGCAGCCGCCATCCGCAGCACTTCCTCCGCCTCAGGCAATTGCGGTGCGCTCACCACCGGAACCCCCGGCTTAATGATTCCCGCCTTCTCTGACGCGATCTTGGCCAGAGTCGTCCCCAGCCACTGCTCATGATCCATCGCGATGGGAGTAATCACGCTCACCACCGGCTTGAGCACATTCGTCGCATCCCAGCGTCCGCCCATGCCCGTCTCCAGCACGATCACCTCCGCCCCCCGCCGATCCAGCCAGTCCAGGGCCAGCATCAGGGTCAGTTCAAAGAAAGTCGGGTGCGGGTCCCATCCGGACACCACCGCCCTCAGGGCCATGATTGATTCCTCCATCTCCCCGGTCTGCGGCATTTCCCCACGCATCCTCATGCGCTCGCAGAAGCTGACAAGGTGCGGCGAAGTGAATAGCCCCGTGCGCTCCCCTGCGCAGCGCAGGATGCTCTCCATAAACGCACACACCGAGCCCTTTCCGTTCGTTCCCGCCACATGGAGAAATCGCTGCCTGCTCCCCGGCAATTGCAATTCCCGCAGCAGACGTCGAGAATTATCCAGCCCCGGCTTGATGCCGAATTGCTGCACACTGTAGAGCCAGGAAAGAGCCGGATTCACGATTAGATCAGGGGGAAAGTGGAAAGCCCCACCCAATCCGGCCCCGCCCGGCAGGCAATCGCATCTCCTCAGACACCGCGGCGATTTCCCCACAACTCAATGTGCAGCCGCTGACAAAACCGAAAGCCGGTCTGTAGGCACACACCTACCAGCCATTCGCTGCGGCTGCGCAACTCCTCCGCAGTCCGTCCCTCCGGCATGAGCAACACCCGCTCCGGCGCCACCTCACGCTCCAGTTCCTGCAACATTCCGCGGATTTCCTCAACATCCGCTTCCGCCGACACCACAAACTTCAACTGCCAGTCCCCACACCATTGCAGCCACTCTTTCAAAACCTCCGGCTGCCATCGCAGCCGTTCGTGCCGCTCGATCCACCCCGCCTCGATCTCCCCCGCCTGTGGCGTCGAATGCGACAACTTCGGACTCACACTCGCGAGATCACACGCGATCTCCTCCGGTGCCACCGTTCCCGCCGTCTCGATCGTAATATGCATCCCGCGATCCCTCAGTCCCTGCGCCAGTTCTCGAATCCCCCGGGCCACCATCGGATCGCCACCGGTCAGTACCACATGCCGGGCCGGCCACTTCTCCACCGCCGCAAGAATCTCCGCCACACTCATCTCCACGCCCTCAGGTTTCCACGAGGCATAGCCGGTGTCACACCAGCGACAGCGCAGATTACATCCACTCGTCCGGATGAACACTGAAGGCACGCCTGTCAGCGCACCTTCTCCCTGGATACTGTAGAAAATCTCCGAGATGAACATGGCCACGAAAAAACCGCCGGCACCTTCGCGGCACCGGCGGTTTTGAAAATTACGACGTCGCGGGAAATCAGGCGATTTCAGCCACCTTCAGCACTTTGCGGCCGCGGTAGGTCCCGCAGGACGGGCAAGCCACATGGCCCGGCACGGCTGCATTGCAGTCGGGACAGGTTTTCAAGCCGGGGGCTTTCCAGCGCTTGGACATCGCGCGGATTTTTTGTTTGGAACGGGAAGAGCGTCTTTTAGGTACGGCCATGGGAGTGGAATAGGTGAGTGATTATGGTTTCGGACGTGCAGGCGCTCCGTC
>JAYVJI010000811.1:0-1802 GCA_043769435.1 Verrucomicrobiota bacterium | reverse complement strand
TCACATTCGAGACCATGCCGCCGGTGTCCGAGGGAAAAATACTCACCGTGACATCCGCCGAGCCAGCAGCGGACTTTATATTGAACTTAGCCGCCTGCATCATCCCGGGTGCCACCGCAGTCCATGAAGCCGGAGGCTTGCCGGGAACCTGCGGACCTTCGCCAGCAGGAGTGGAGGAGGCCTCCGGCACAGCACCCACTGGCGGAGTGGACGGACTGGCGGGTTCAACACCCAACGGCTCAAATCGGACCCCGGCGAGGAATTCCCGGAAGGCCGGGATCACCGGCGCCACTGCCTCAGGGGGACCAGCCAGCTTGCTCACCCAGACCCGCCCCGCCCGCTCAGTCACCGCCACCACCGCCTGAAAGCTAGTGCCATCCGGCTTGCCAGTGAGCTTACCATTTAGAATAGCCAGCTTCCCTGGTCCGCCTCCGAACGTGATCGCCTCCTCTGCCGGTCCGGCGGCCCCGTCAGAGATGCCAAGCGCACTGCGTGTGAACTGAAAGATCAAACTGGTCATGTCCGCTCCGCCGGGAAAGGAACGTCCATCAACCGTTACCCCAGACACCGGCGTGAGTTGAAAGGCGACACCTTCCGCCGCAGTCCCGGCAGCCCACCCGGCAGGGAGGTGCCCTGGCACCATTCGCTCGGTATCCGGCAGGCTGGCAGCAGCCTTTGCGGAGCCAGCCGTGTTGCCCTTGTCTCCCGTATCAGACCCAGCAGGAACAGGCGGCGGCGGCGGCGGAATATCCTTGGGTGATGTGTAGACAGCTATTTTTTGCTCCTCACATCCACAGAGCATCAATGCCGTGAAGGCTGGCAGTAGGCAGGAAAATGGAGGTCGCTTAGGCATGGGCATGGCACGGGAACACCTTATTACGCACCCCGTCCACAGAATTTAGCACAAATGCACAAATGGAGCATTTGTTCCTGCCAAAAGGCAGCCCGCCCCACGGCGCAGCTCAGGATCTGCGGCCAATAGGCTTCCCTCCTGCACTTTTCAGCTTCAGCCTCCTGAAAAACCCGGAAGCCCCGGCTACTCATGCAAAATTGCGCTTTCATCCGCCCACTCGTCGACCAGAATCAGCACATGGATCATCACCCTTTGCAGCACACTGTGCTCTATGACAGCGAGTGCCCGCTATGCACCTTTCAGATGCGGGTCATCACGTGGCTGGACTGGTTCCAGACCGTGTCCCTTCTGCCCGTCTCGGATCCACGGGCGTCAGTATTGGCACCGGGCATAGCGCGGGAGGATTTGCTGGAAGCGATCCACTGCATCGCGAGGGATGGCCGTATCCATCGCGGCGCACGCTGCATCCGCTTTGTTAGCATGCGGATGCCGCTGGCATGGCCGGTTGGTCTGTTTCTGTGGATTCCCGGAGTCATTTACGTCGCGGAAGCCGCTTACCGGTGGATCAGCCGGAACCGTCATTTGATCGGAAAGTTGTTTGGCTGCAAAGGAGCCTGCAGCATCATGCCCGCCAGGCGCCGCGAGCAGGACACCCTGTGAGTTCCCGGATGGCCGCATTCCGACCCGCCTTCATTCAACCACCAGGTGAGGCCAAAAAAATGTGGGGGTGCGGGTTTTGCCTCCAGCTAACCCGCTGCCGGAGAACGCACACCCTGCTCTGCTCTATGTCGGCCATGCGAATGGGCTCTCAGCCCGTCTTGTCCGTGGCCACTCAAAGTGCACCACCTAGTGGCCACTTGGGAACGTTCAAAGTGCACCACTTTGGGAGATGTCCAACATCCTCAAAGTCGTCATGCAAGATTCCGCCGTTGCCCTCTATTCTGTGGGG
>JAYVJI010000810.1:0-1687 GCA_043769435.1 Verrucomicrobiota bacterium | reverse complement strand
ATTAAAAAACAGCGCATGCACCCGGTCGCGGAATCGTTGCTTAAAAGCAGGTCCCTGGCGCAGCCGGTCATAAAGAATGGCAGGGGAATTGGCGGCATTTACCAATTCAAATGTATTCGGAAAAATGTGTGAGCCGGTCCGGGTAGTGTTATCATAACTGATTTCCTGGTCCCACGGGAGGAAGTGAAATCCGTCACTGAGCGCCCCACGCCGGCGTGCAGCCCAGTAGTTATGATTCGGCCAGTCCTCCGCGCCGCCGGCAATGTGCAGGATCATGTAGTCAATGAAGCTCTGCATGTGGAGCAAGGGCTCGATGCCTGCATTGACGGTTCCGTCCGGATTCCTGCCCTGGACCTGCCAGTAACCGGCATCCGTAGAAAGCACCGACGCCACAGGGTTTGCCAGATTCATAAGCGCGGTCCACGCGGTCAGATTTCCCGAGGCCAGTTCTGCAAAGTCCTTTATGACATCATATTCCTCCGCGGCTCCACCCAGATAGCTTTCACAAAAGCTCTCCTCCGGCCGCTCGCTGATCTCATACACTCCCCAGTAGAGCCCGTTAAAAAAGAGCTGCACGTATCTGCTGTGGCCCGAGACATTTCCCAAGTCCCTCATGGCCTGCCGCATGTGAGCATCCCGCATGTAGGTGCCCTTCTCATTGACCCAGCGGGGCGGCCCATCCACCACAGGCCATGAATCCGTAGAACAGGCCCTGAGCAGCAGCCTATTGAACTCCCTGACATCGGAATCAGGGAACACCCTGGCATTCAGTTTGGAGTCCCCGTATTCGCGCCGGAAGTAGAGCCGGAAGGGATGCTTGGTTGTGAATGAATGCCCGCGGCTGGAATTCCCGTGAGAGCGCAGACCTGCTTCCACCTGCCACTCTCCGGCAGCGCTGCCAGGCTCGAAAAACTCCACCGAGATGCGCTTCTCACTGGCCAGGCCCCGTTGCCCGGTGTCGTAGTAAATGCCACTGGGGGCAGCGAAAATATCCGCACTAGCACCCACGATGCTAAGCGTTGGCAGGGCTGCGATGGCCTCCTCAAAACTATAGCCGGGCAGAGTGGTATTCACCACATTCTGGTCCACACCATAGTCGGCAGCCACACCCCCAGCCCATGTGGCAGGCAAGCCAAGCTGGGAGGCTGCCTGATGGCGGACCAGATTTCGGAAAATGTATGTCTGCGTATCTGGAGGGGTACTCTGCCAGCCGGGCTTGAAAGCCGCAGCCCGCAAAGTCGTAGTGTTAGTAATACCCAGCGAGATGGCCGGCGGCGTATTGCTGTTCGCGGCCTGGACCTGAGTGCCATTGGTCAGTGATGGAGGGGAGCCGTCGGTCGTGTAGACGAGCGTGGCACCGGGAGTGAGGCAACTGACTACCGTGGTAAACGGTGTGGTGAACCAGCCGCGATCCACGGAGAAATTCACGTCCGCCACAAAATCGAAGAAGCCGCTGGTGTTGCCTGCTCTAGGACTTGGGGGGGACATATAGCGGCTCACCTCTTCGACAATGTCCCGCGCAATAAGCTGGGGCTCGAATAAAAAGTCCGGGCTGCCTGCGCTATGATTCAGGGCCTGCACGGCCAGAACATTGGGCCCGGCTGACAACAATCCTGTGAAGGCGGTGAGATCCAGTGCTTCGACGGTGATGGCTGCGGTCAGGGGCCGGTCGCTCAGTGCGGTCGCG
>JAYVJI010000809.1:0-2855 GCA_043769435.1 Verrucomicrobiota bacterium | reverse complement strand
ATGTGTTCCGGATGCACTGCACCCCCATAGTCAACCTGTTCCGCCGGCGGACAGACCGGATCCCCGTCCAGCCGGGCCATGCGGAATATCACCTCATCGTGGACCGGCAGAGGATGGCAGACTACGAGGTCTATTCCGTCCTGAACCTAACGGGTTATGGGCGCTCCGGCAATGACCAGATTCCCTTCTATCCCTTTTACCTGCAACCAGACGGGATGAATGGCGGGGCTGGCTTCTATACCGTGCAGAGGGAGCAGCGCGTGAAATCCCAGAAGGAACAGAACATGAAGGTCTCCTACCCGGGCAGCGAAGTTTTTCTTTCCCTCGTCACCCAAGGCGCCGAACCGTTTTCTCCGGATCTGGAGCAACTGGGGGCGGAGTGTCTCGTGACCAACCGCCACCTTCCCATGGATATGCCTATCGGTCTGGGTGACACGGATTTACAGGCGGAAGGGTCCTATCCTCTGAGTTCCATCCGCTGCATCGTCAGGCCCACAGTGCCGGTTCCCAGCTTTGCAGAAGGCCGGCACGCGTGGCGGGTCATCAGCCATCTGTCACTGAATTACCTCTCCTTGGTGGATAAGGGGAGTGAGGGCGCCGAAGCCCTGCGCACCCTCCTGCGGCTCTATGCCACCGGACCGGCCGCCAGTGCTATCGTCGACGGGCTGCGGAGCATTCGCAGCCGCTCTGCTCTAGCCCGCAGCCCCGGCGGCGGCCCTGTCTGTTTTATCCGCGGCACAGATATCGACCTCACGCTGGATGAGGACCGCTACGCAGGTCACGGGCTATTCCTCTTTGGTGCCGCTCTAGAGCAATTCTTTGCGCGTCATGCCACGATCAATTGCTTCACCCGTCTTAAACTACTAACCGAAACTGGAAGGGAGGTCATGACATGGCCGCTGCGCATGGGCCGGATCCCGGTCAATTGATAAACGCCATCACTTCGGATCCGGCACGCTGGGATTTTTTCCTAGCGCTCCGGAGCCTTGAGTGTGCCCATCCCGCGCAGCCGCGCATCGGCCGCAGCCGCAGCCTGCGCGAGGATCCCTTGCGCTTTGGTCAGTTTCTCTCGCTGGGGTTTGCCACCTCTGCCCTGGAGAAACCTCAGATCCGCGGTGAGACGCGCAAGCTTCTGGTGCGCTTCACAGGATTGACCGGTCCACATGGGCCCATGCCGCTGCGGCTCACAGAATTCATCCGGAATCGCCTGACGGGAGTCTTTGACTCAGACATCCGCGGCACCCGGGCGGATCTTTCCGGCAGCCAAAGCGCGGCCTCTCCCCGGGATGCGACGCTGGCTGCTTTTCTCGATGTCTTCCATCACCGGATCATCAGCCTCTTTTACCGGGCATGGGCCGTGGCTCAGAAAACGGCGGACTTCGACCGTGCGGAGGACCGGAGCTTTGCAGAATGGATCGCTACCAGCTTCGGATGCGGCGACCCGGCTTTTGATGGCACTGATGGCATCCCGCTCTGGCGCAAGCTCCCCTTCGCGGGATTTCTCAGCAGCGGGACACGGCATCCCGGCGGACTGGAGGGACTGCTGCGGGAGTTTTTCCGGCTGCCTGTTATCCTCAATCCCCTGGCCGGCCACTGGGTGGACCTGCCCCCGGAGCAGCATTGCCGCCTAGGGGAAAGCAGGCATACCGCAGCTCTCGGGCAGAGTTGTATCGTCGGTGCCCGCGTGTGGGACCGGCAACTGAAGTTCACCCTCCGTATCGGCCCCATGGGTTATCAGCGTTTCCGTTCCTTCCTTCCCGGCGGCGAAAGTCACCGCCTGCTCCATGACTGGGTGGCTTTCTACACCCGGCGCGAATTTTTTTGGGAAGCCTCCATCGTTCTCAAGAAGGAGGAAGTGCCTGCCATCCAGCTCGGCGCAGCTGGTGCCCTAGGGCGCACGGGATGGCTGCGGAGCCAGCAGATGACGGAGGATGTCGATTCCTACTGCGTCAAAGGCGGCGGACTCTCCCCCGCCGACAATACATGATTTTTTTCCTAACACCACCATACCACAAACACTATGTCTGAAATCCGTCCCGCAGATCTCTTTGGAAAGCTCAACCGCCTCGCCTTTCGTGCGCTCGAAGGTGGCACTACATTTTGCAAGCTCAGGGGAAATCCCCGGGTGGAACTAGCGCACTTTTTCCATCAGATCCTCAATGAGCAGGACAGCGACCTCCATCGTATCGTCCAGCAAAGCGGGCTGGATCCCTCCAAGCTCAGCGCCCAGCTCACCGGCTCCCTAGACCGTCTGCCGCGGGGGGCTTCAGGCATCAGCGGGTTTGCGCAAAGCCTGCGGGAAACGGTCGAGCAGGGCTTTATTTATGGCAATCTCATGTATAAGTCCGGCAAGGTCCGCACTGGACATTTGCTGGTGGGCCTGATGAAAAGCCCGAACCTGCAGACCTTCCTCTTTGGACTCTCAGAGGAATTCAGAAAGCTGAATGTGGATTCCCTCACAGATGGCCTGATGCAGATCACCGCGGGTTCCCCCGAAGACGATATGGAGGAAAACGTGGGCGGTGGAGTTTCTCCCGGTGAGGCCAGCGGGGCTGTCCAGGGCGAGCAGGCAAAGGGCAGCGCCCTCTCCATGTATAGCGTTGACCTAACTGATAAGGCCAGGAAAGGCGAGATCGACCCGATCCTCGGCCGCGATGAAGAGATCCGCCAGATCGTGGACATCCTCATGCGCCGCCGTCAGAACAACCCCATCCTGACTGGTGAAGCCGGAGTCGGTAAAACCGCAGTCGTGGAGGGCTTTGCTCAGCGCATCGCCAGCGGAGATGTCCCGCCGGCATTGAAGGAAGTCACCCTGCGGACCCTTGATCTGGGCTTGCTCCAGGCCGGAGCCAGCA
>JAYVJI010000808.1:0-1691 GCA_043769435.1 Verrucomicrobiota bacterium | reverse complement strand
TTATTCATGTCATCCACGGCTCCCGTTGTTCTCATCGCCTGCGATAAATTCAAGGGCACGCTCACAGCCTCTCAGGCTTGTGAGGCCGTGGCCGCGGGCATCCGCCAGTGCTGGCCGCGGGCGCGTTGTATTTTACGCCCCATCGCTGATGGCGGCGAGGGCACGGCTAGGGTGATCTGTGAGAGCCAGAAGGGTGAGTGGCGCACGTTGGTGGTCACCGGTCCGATGGGGGATCAAGTGAAAGCCGGCTGGGCCTGGCTGGCCTCTACGCAGACGGCTATCGTGGAAATGAGTGAGGCATCCGGTCTGCGCCTGACGCAACCTGAGCGGCGCAACCCCTGGCGGGCTACCACGGCCGGCACGGGCCAGCTCATGCAGGCCGCAGTCGCCCACGGTGCCCGGCGCCTCGTTGTCGCCATCGGTGGGAGTGCCACCAATGACGGTGGTGCCGGTATGGCTTGGGCGCTTGGCTATCGCTTCATCGATGCCCATGGCCAGCCATTTTTTCCGCTGCCAGCCAGCCTGACAACGCTAGAGCATATCATCCCGCCAGAGACTCTGGATCTGCCCGAGGTGGTCGCCGCCTGCGATGTCACCAATCCTCTGCTGGGCCCGGAAGGGGCGACGACCGTTTATGGTCCGCAGAAGGGTGTGCGCCTGGAGCGGATCCCGGAGTTTGAAGCGTCCCTCCAGCGCCTAGCGGCGGTGGTGAAGCAGGACCTCGGTCACGATCTCGCATGCGCCCCCGGAGCAGGCGCCGCAGGTGGCCTCGGCTTTGGGTTGCTCAGTTTTGCGGGTGCCCGCATGGAGCCGGGCTTCGACCTCGTTTCCTCAGTCGCCGGCCTGGAGCAGGCCATCCGCGAAGCAGATCTCGTCATCACCGGAGAAGGCAGCGTGGATGCACAGACCCTGCATGGAAAAGGCCCTGCCGGCCTGGCGGACATGGCCCGCCGCATGGGAAAACCGGTCGTAGCCGTCGGTGGGCTGGTAGAGGAAAAGTCGCGCCAGGCGCTCCTTGCCCGCTTTCACATGGTCATAGCCGCAGCAGATCCGGATAACCTAGCCGCAGCGATGGCCAACCCCTCACAGACGGTGACGGACGCTATCGCTAAAGCCAAGCGGCAACTGGAGCAGACGCTGGAATCCTGATCTTGCGAAATTCCAAATTCCAAAATCCGGGGAAGCAGTAATTGCAATTTTTAAGGGGCGGGCGCAGGGCGAAGTTAGGGACTCGGCCACAACACAACTATTATTGGATATTGGATGTTTATTATTGGCCGCGTCCTTGGGTCAGTTTATGTCCCAGAGGAAGGCTCTGCGCGACCTTCCTCCGGGAGTCATGACTGAAGCCGGAATCTGCTAGTATTCCCGGTCGATTTTGATGCCGGGTTGTGGGATTGGGTAGGTGCCGTCGGGGTTCGGCATAACTGGTGCTGGACCGTCCGGGGTGAGGTTTTCTACATTTGGAGCGAACTCGTGCTGGCAATTGAGCATCGCTTCATAGGTGACTTCGCGACCGGTGTGTGCGGCCATGCGGCCCATGCTGGTGACGAGGCTGGCTTCCACGCCGCGCGGCACCTCGTTGTAGGGCTTATTGTCGCGGATGGCTTCGAGGAGGTCGTTCCACTCGTTCTGATAGGGATTTGGCTCAGGCTGGGGAAAGGCCCATGTTTCTTCGCCTCTCTTCATGC
>JAYVJI010000807.1:0-7968 GCA_043769435.1 Verrucomicrobiota bacterium | reverse complement strand
CAACACTCGACCCCATCCTGCTTGCCTGGATGGTGAAGGTGATTGGCAGCTAACGCCGACGCCCGCCGCGCACGACCCCATCCGCCTTGTGCGGATGGTGAAGCAGTCCCGCGGGCCGCGCGGGTGAGACTGATTCACCATCCAGGCAAGCTGGATGGGGTCTGGCCGGCCCAGGCCGGGTTTAGCCACCAATCTGATTCACCACCGGCGCAAGGCCGGTGGGGTCGGGGCAGAGTCAGCATGGCACCCCCGCTACTTCTCTGAGCCTCTACCGCGGGATGAGTTGGAGGCGGGTGCCGGTGATTTTGTGGAGGCGGTCGCGTTCGTCTTTGAATTCGCAGGTGAAGGCGGTGGCTTCGGGGTTGAACTGGAAGGTGAGGGCGGTGGCGGGGTCGTAGTTCGGTTCCCAGAACTGGATGTGCATGATGCCGGGGGAGGGGATCCAGTAGTGCCAGTGCCAGCGGTCGTGGAAGGTGCCGTTAGTCTCGAAGCGGACGGTGGATTCCGGGTAGAGGGAGTCCTGGTAGCGCCAGGCGTAGGACTGAATGATGGAGCGGAAGCCTTCGAGGGTGGCGGGGTCGCCGGGAGTGGGGGGCGCGGCGGGCTTTGCTGGCGGCGGAGGCAAGGCGGCGGGAGCAGGCGGCGGGGTGGGCTGTTGGGCTGGCCGCAGGTTAATGGCCGCGGTGATGATGGCGGCGGCACTGGCGGCGATGGCGGCGGACCGGAGGAAAGTGCGGCGGTTGGCTTTTCCCGCGCCGGTGAGGGCGGCGGCGGATTGCTCCACGGCGCGGCCAGCGGCGCTGAGGGCGGCCACGGCGGCCTGGAGGGCGGCGGCGGTGGGGTAGCGTTCCTCCATCTGCGGGTGCGTGGCTTTGGTGAGGATGGTGTCTATTTTCGGGTCGGGATGGGTGACGTGGAGGGGTTCGTGGGGCGGGCCGTCGGGCAGGGAACCGGTGAGCATTTCGGCGAGCATGACGCCGAGGGAGTAGATGTCGGAGCGGGACTCGGTGTGGCCGGCATAGGCTTCGGGCGCGGCGTAGGGCGGGGTGCCGGGACTGCGCCCGGGGAGGGTGAGGCGCGGGAGGGCGGAGGCGGTCTCGCGGGGATCGCGAGCGGGGTCGTTGTCCTCAGCCGGGGCCTCGCCGCCGGCCTGCCGGGAGATACCAAAGTCGGCGAGCAGCACGCGGCCGTCTTTGGTGAGGAGGACGTTCTCGGGTTTGATGTCGCGGTGGACGATGGGGCGGCGGCGGCCCTGCTCATCCTGACGGCTGTGGGCGTAGTCGAGCGCGCGGCAGAGGGCGCAGGCGATTTCCAGGGCGCGGCTCTGCGGCACGCGCCCGGCGTGGAGGGCGGCGGCGAGGGTCTCGCCTTCCACGTATTCCATTTCCAGATAGGGAAAGCGGTGCCCGGCGGCGTCCGGCAGGCTCTCGCCGGCGGTGAAGATGCGGACGATGTTCTCATGCTCCAGACCGGCGAGGGTTTGGATCTCGCGGTCAAAGCGCGCTTTGGAGGCAGCATCGTCCACGAGGTGGGGCGAGAGGATTTTGAGCGCGCGGCGCTGGCCCATTTTGCGGTGCCGCACATCATAGACGGCTCCCATGCCGCCCACGCCGATGAGCCGGGTGACTTCGTAGGCGGGCAGGAGCTTTTCCAATTCCGCCGGGTCCAGCGGCGGGCGGGCGCGCTGTTCCTTTTCGTCGCGGAGGTCGCTGGCGATGGCATCAAAGAGATTCCACGGGGTTTCCGGGGAGTCAGCGGGGGCGGCAGTTTGCGAGTGGGCCATGCGGTGAAGTATGCAGAAAGTCGGCGCACGGACGGAAGAATAGTTCAGCCGGCGTGGCGGCGCAGCACTTCCAGTTCGGCCTCCCAGCCGTCCGGCCCGGCCACGTGGCGCAGCTCCTCTTTCAAATCCTGCCGCAACTGTTGCCGGGTGGTGGTGAGCACGCTGATGAAGTCCCGGAGCGTGAGGCCGTGCGCTGCGGCGAGAACTTCGCGCGTGGCTGCGGGCGGCTCGCCCATGAGTAAGGGCTGGAGGCTTTCCCAGACCTCCGCCGGCGTGGCCGTGCCGCGGCCCAGCCATGTGGCGCAGGAGCGGGGAAAGTCCGCTTCCACCCGGGCGAGCGAGCGGGCGATGAGGTTCTGCATCCAGCGCCGGTCGAAGGCTTCCTCCGGCGTCAGGCCGGGGTCCACCGCGGCGAGGTATTGTGGCTCCACCCGCGCGTCGCCGGCCAGATAGGTTTGGCCGCTGCCGCGCTTCTGCGCGCGCTCTGCGCGGTAGAGGCCAGTGTGGTAGTTCCGCAGGCAGACCCGCAGCCATGCGCGCAGGCTGCCGTGCTTTTCATAGGTGAACTGACGAAAGCCCTGCCGCTGGAGGAAGTCGGCGAGGAATCCGTGGACGAGTTCCGCCGCCTCGCCCGGCTGCTCTACCAGATAGCGGGCAAAGGCCAGTAGCGGACCGTAGCAAAACAAGCTCAACTCCTGCACCGCCGCCTCCGCCGCCGGCCCGGCCCCGGCGCGCGCCAGAAGCACGAGCGATGGCCGCGTGCGGACTGCCGGCGGCGTCACTGGCGGCTCGGCTGACAGATCACTCATACAGTCAGGATAGACTGTCACTTCCACGCTGCAAGGAGGGAAAGGGCTGCTGACGCAGCTAGGGCAGCAGCCGTGGCGTCAAGCATGGTCACTGCGACATCTGGCAGATAGGCATGTTCAAGGAAATGCATCATTGGCGCAGCAAAGTTGGTAATGTTGCATGGCATGCAGATCCTGCTTACGGCGCAGGCGCTTAGTTCGAACAAAGCTCGCCGGCAGCCGGCTGGAAGGGCGCACGCGTTTTGACAGTCTGCCCGTGTTGAAAATCATGGGCCTCGAGGAAACGGCTGCCGTGCCGGGCCACGAACTCGCCCATTTCAGCGGCGATGACACCCTTTGGTCGCGGCGCATCTCACCTCTGCTGGGGAATGCCCGGAAACAGCGGAGCCGCGCGAAATCTGTTGACCTCAGGGAGGGTCACCGGCTATTTGCATCCTATAACTTTTCTAAACTAACTCATCGTTTCAATGTCCAGACACCTCCCGCTTCTTGCGATACTGACCGGCGTCGCCTGGCTGATCGGCGTATTGTTTCACCTCAGTGACACGCAATCCCTCATCCACCGTCAGGCAGCGGCGGCTCTGCTGACCGATCACCCGATGCATGCCTCGTTTGAAAAAGTGGAACTGGAAGTCAGCGGACAGGAAGTGACCCTGACCGGTAAAGTAGCCACAGATGAACTAAAAAGGACCGCTGAGGAAGTGGTGATGCAGCGGGTCCGGATCCCTAACCACCGCGGGGCAGCCGCCAATCCCGTGACCGCAGTGCATAACAATATTAAGGTGGACTCCAGCCTAGTCGCGCGCGCGGCAACAGCACCCGCTTGGTGGGCATGGGGCGGAGCGGGCAGGGAGGCTTGGCTGTACGGAGAAGTCCCGGACGAAGCCGCCCGGCAGCGCCTGAGCACAGCCTTTGCCACCGTGTGGCCGCTCGTCAAGATCAACAACAACCTGACTATCACGGAGGGCCGCCGGATGCCGCCACCTGACAAGCAGATCACCTTCCCGGCTGCAGAGGCCGGCAAACCGTGGGCTGGTCTCGCCGGCAACGATATTGCCGCCAAGAGCTATGATCCTTCACTGACGGAGACGGGAGTCGCCGCAGATTTTACTGCCCTGAAGCTGGACGCTGCTGCCCTGACAAAGGGCTGGGAGCCATGGCGGAACCGGATAGCGAACCCGGTGCCGGATCCCCCGGCTCCGCCGTCGGCTCCGGCACCAGCGCCGGCCACCCCAGCCGCCCCAACTCCCCGTAGCAAGTACGGCCCATGGGCTCCGCCAGCCGACCCTGTTCCAGCGCCGCCGCCCGCCCCAGCGGCCATGCCCGCGCCTGTTCCAGCGACGCCTGCTCCAACAACGCCTGCCGCTACCACCGTGAAGCCGGTGCAGGTGAAACCCAAGCCTGCCGCCAAGCCGGTTAAACCAGTTAAGCCGGTAAACTAGCGCCGCTTTGAAGCAAGTTTTTTATACATCCTTTTCATTCCCAAATCCAGTTACTTCCATGTTCACTTCACTCATTTTTGCCGACCTTTCCAATAACGGCTCGCTCTGGTTCATTCTGAAAATTCTTCCCTTCATCGGGGCAGCTGCTTTTCTCTTTTTCTGGCTGGGCTGGGCGCTGCGTCCTGCCGGGGGCCGTTCAGAGTCCGCCGCACAGCCTGCCAAAAACAGTCCGGGGAAACCAGCGCCAGCCAAAGGGGTAGCTGCTGCCAAGCCGCAAAGGGACAAATCCAATGAGCCTTCCGCCGGCGTGAAGCGGCAGGCAGAGGCCGCCCGCGCTGAAGCCGCCGCTGCCCGGGAACAGTTGGAAGCCATGCGGGCCACTATTGCCGACCATGAAAAAGCCACTGCCAAAGCCCGTGAAGAAGCCGCTGAATACAAGGTTTCCATCAATGCCCTGACAAAACAGCTGAAGGACGGCGAGGCCGCCCGGGCCCGCTCCAACCAGCGGGAAAGTGACATGCAACGCCTCACCACGCTGCTCACCGCAGCTGAGCACAATGCCAACAGCGCCCGCAACTCGGAGAAGGCCACCAGCGAAAAACTCGCCGCACTCGAACAGGAGAGCGCCGCCCTGCGCAGCAGTGCGGCCACAGGAGCAGACCGGACAGGTGAAATGGGCGTCCAGCTGGAAATGGGCCGACGCGAAATCGCCGAACTCAAAAGGGAACTGGCCACCGCCCGCGTGCAGGCCAAGGATGCCAAGCTCAGCCAGGTGGGTGTCGTGCCCGCCAGGGACACCACTCAGCACATTCTCAATGAGACCCTCGCCCAGAACAAAACCCTGCTTGCCCGCATCAAGGATCTGGAGGCTTGCTTGGCCACCCAGCCTGCCGACCAGAACGAAGTGACCCGGCTCGCCGCCGCGCTCCAGGCCGCAGACGCCGGACGGGCCAGTGCGTTGGCAGAGAAAGAGGCCGCCACCGGCCAAGCCGCATTGCACGAGGCCCGCGTGAGAGATCTGGAGGCCGCCCTGAGCAAATCCATCCCGCCTGCCGTGGCACCGATTCAAGGCCAGCTCCTGTAGAACGCTAGGGCTACAGAGCCCCTGCCATGTTTATTTCAGTAATGCAGTCCTGGCCAGCTTCTCAAGCTTCTCAATAGCTGCCGCGATGAGCGCGGGATTCATTTCATGCACTTCCACGGCGCGTCCGGGAGCCGTGACGAGGGTGATGGTCAGCTCACCGCCCAGATGCTCCCTGAAGTCCTCGAGCCCGCTGATCACTGAGTAGCGACCAGAAGCATCACGCGCAGAAAGCGCAGGATCATACAGGGCAAAACCCGCGCGGCTGATCAGGCGTAAGATCCGCCCGGCATCCTGCGCGCTGAGCAGGCCTGCCAGTTCCGCATACGTCAGGTCCAAAGCCATGCCGATAGCTACCGCCCGGCCATGGGACAGGCGAAAAGCAGTATCCGGCTCAAGGCGATGCGCAGCCCAGTGCCCGAAGTCCAGCGGCCTAGCAGAGCCCAACTCAAAAGCATCGCCGCCGGCACAGATATGCTCTACATGCAACTCCGCACTCCGCTGCACCACCCGGCGCAGCAGTGCCGCATCCAGCACCGCCAGTGCCTCCGCGCCATTCTCCATTTCATGATAAAATGCAGCATCCCGGATCAGCGCCACCTTGATCGCTTCAATGATGCCTTCCCGCCGGACCTCCGGAGCCAGGCTGTGCAGCAGAGCGAAATCATTCACCACAGCCCACGGCACCGCAAACGTCCCCACCCAGTTCTTCTTGCGGAACCAGTTGATGCCGTTTTTCACCCCCACACCGCCATCACCCTGACTGAGCGTGGTAGCCGGCATACGGATGTGGCGCACGCCGCGGTGGGCCGTGGCGCACGCATATCCAGCCAGATCAAGAAACGCTCCTCCACCCATCGCCAGCACGTAGCTGTGCCGGTCGATGCCCGCCTCGTGAATGGCCCGCCAGAGCTGCTCCACACTGCGCGGGTTATTCTTGCAGTCCTCGCCACCGGGCAGGATCAATGGAGGAGCCGCCAGCCTGACAGATCCGCCATTCGCCTCAAACCACGGGGCGATGGAGCCCACCAGCCCGCGCTGGCCTGCGGCGACATTATCGTCCACCAGCATGAGCGCCTTGCGGTCCCGGCCCGGGGATTCACCCGCACGGTGCAGGGCCTGCTGTAGCACTAGATTGGCAGGATGGAAAACCGCATCAGTAAAAAAGATGCGGTGCGGAAAACTAAGCTGGACGTTACGTTCGATCACTTTTGTCAGGATAGGAATAGGACGAACGTCTGAGCCGCAGCGGTTCTTGCGCAAATGCAGAGAATCACCGGCCGGCAGCAACGGCAGCCGCGAGCCTGTCAAATTTTTTACTCCTGTTCGCATAGGCTGGATACCATGCGGGGTCTGCTCCTTCCGGCAAGTACCGCCAGTGTTTATACATCCAGAGCCAGCACTCCGGACGGGCTCTGAATACCGGCTCAAAAACGTCCCAGCAGCGCTGCGCAGCGGCCGCGAGAGACTCATTCGGAGCAACGTGCAGCGGGTCAAAAAAACGCAGCCGCCAGCGTCCATCCGGGTCCGGCAATGCCAACACCGGCACCACCGGGACACCAGTCCGGGCAGCGAGGGCACAGTGCAGGATGCTCACAGATGTGCTCAGTCCGAAGCACTCAATCACAGCTGCCGCCTGATCAGGCCTCACATTCAAGTCCACCAGCGCCGCCGCACTGCCGCCACGCCGCAGGTGCTTGAACAACCTCAGCATAGCCCCCTCCTGCGGCACGATCACTTGCCTCCCTCCGCACGCCCGCAGCTCGCGAAAAAGCGCAGTGAGGGGCGGGTTTTTGAAATTCTGCGCGATGATCATGCTCTTACCTCCCTTCAGCGCCCGGCCCAAGGAAAGCCACTCAAAATTTCCAAAATGCGCCGTGGCATAGAGGCAGTGATCCTCCGCAAACGCTGCTGCCGCCGCCGCCGTGTCACATTCCAAAACGAAGTGCTGGTCCCAGTTCTCCTCACTCAAGCGACAGCCCCAGAAGAGTTCGCACCAGGTCCGGGCAAAAAGCCGATAGGACTGCCGCAGGATACTGCTGCGCCGGCCCGGAGTCATGCCCTCCCGGGCAAATACCGCGCGCAGATTTTCCATGCCAGCCCGGCGGCCCCGGTAGTCCACCACCCAGGCCACGGTCCCCAGCATGACCGCCCCCGCCCTAACAATACCAAGCGACAGCTGCGGGATACCCCATGCCAGCGCCCGCAGCAAAAGGTCCTCAGCGCGAAAGCGCAGTCCCAGCAAAAAGGAAACCGGTGGCGAGTCTGGCATGGCAGGCACCCGCTCAGCTGATAGCGGGGAGAAACCCGGGGTTAAGCGGAGGCCGGGTTATTATACCCATGAGAAAGGAATGAAACACATCGTGATCCGGTTAAATAGTTAGTCTATGGATGGTAAACGGACCAGCTGGATTCCGCAACAAAAACCATGCCGTCCTCCCGCGATCCCCGGGATCGCGTCGAGCCCCGTTACAGCGGGGGAAAATTCCGTAAATTTCATGCCGCCGGATGCGTTCCGGGATGGACAAAACCGGCGGCCCTGCTATACCCGCAGTGGCTAAGGCCTACATGAAAGCGACCACTCAAAGCATCACCGAAGCACTGCTCCAATCCTACGCGGAAACCGGCGGTATCAACCACCTCGACGGGGCCAATCTTCCGTCTAAATGTGCCGTAGCCACCATGTGTCAGGACCTCCTGCATATCCTCTTCCCCGGGTTCTTTGAGGCAGAGGCTGTTGTCCGCAGGTGCATCGCTACCCTGACCGGGAAGCGCGTGGAGGACTGCATGGCGCGGCTCACTCATGAAGCAGCCTGCAGCATGGCCATGCAGCCCGGCGGGGAAACCCTAGCG
>JAYVJI010000806.1:0-8020 GCA_043769435.1 Verrucomicrobiota bacterium | reverse complement strand
GGCAGCATCAAAGGCAAGCGCCAGCGCGCGGCCCTCTCACAGACCTTCAGGGCCGAGGTCATCGCCGCGAATTTTGATAACCTCCATACGTAAGCCCTGGGAAAAAACCGAAGTCGTGGTGGTCCGTGACAGCTATTGCTTGAAGCCCATTCGACCGGCAGGTAGAGATGAATTCCTTGGCGTAGGCTTTGCGCTCCTCGTCGGTCACGGGGAGATGCCCATGCCATTGAGTGTCGCGGGGGGGTGAAGTTGAAAGTCGCATGTCCTCACCGCGGGATATGAGCCGACCGAAGGGAGACGGCCAGACCGTTTATTTATTTACCCTTCTCCAAAATCTGGCAATACGACGGAGTCGGCCGCGAACTCCAAAGCCACCCTTAGTGGCCGAGGATGGAGACCTTCAGGGCACGGAGCATGAGGCGTTTGATCACGGGGCGGGTGACCTTGGCTGTAGCGGGCGGGGCGTCGTGGGGCTGGGCGTCGAGGAGGTCTAGGGTGGCCCTGCCGATGAGGAGGGGGAGGACGGCGGCGAAGCGAAGCCTGAAGGAACGGAGGTGGCGCACGTAAGTCATGCCCGCATCCATCCGCTGGCGCGCGAGGATGAGCCAAGGGCGGCGGACGGCATGCCATGCGGGCCAGTCCGGGCACGGCCAATCCGGACCTGAAATCCCTGCGGCTCGCAGTGCGGTGAGGGGCAGGTAGCACCGGCCTGCGGCGATGTCTTTTGGCTGGTCCCGCAGGATGTTGATCAACTGCAGGCCCTTGCCGTAGGCGAGGCCGAGGGAGCGCATTTCCACTACGGGCAGGCTGGAGAATCCAGGCAACTGCACGGCGCAGATGTCTGTCCAGAATTCCCCCACGCAGCCGGCAACGAGCCATGTGTATTCCTCCAGTTCGCTTTCAGTGGTCAGGGCGTGGAGGGTGCCGGGAGTGAAGCGCTGGAGGTCGAGGCGCTGGCCGCGGATGATGAGGTCAAGGACACGGCGGATGAGCATGGCGGCGGGGTCGGGAGTGGCGGCCAGGGCTGTGAAGCACTCGGCCATCCGCTGGAGCAGGCAGCGCTCTCCTTCATGGGTGACTCCGGCGGCAAAGGCGGCTGCCTTTTCACAGAAGCCCTGCACGGCGTCCATTCGGGAATGGTCACCGGTGGCGAGGAGGTCGTGCATTTCCTCCAGCAGGCGGGCGGGATCGAGGGCTGGGGTGTGCGCCGGGTTGTCGGCGATGGTGTCTGCGGCCCGGGCCAGCAGGTAGCTCAAGCTCAGGGGGGCGCGCACCGGGCCGGGCAGAAAGCGCAGGCTGAGGTAAAAGCTCCGGGAAACCGAAGCCAGCAAACCGGTGTTCAGGCCAGGGGTCAATTGATAGAAGCGAGGTTCCAGCGTTCGCTCAGTGCTTCCAGTTCCGGGCGCATGGGCCACTCGTCCGGTCGGTCGCTTTTCTCGTGGCGGCGGCTGGCACCCTTGAGCATCATGCAGCCGGTGTTGTCTCCCAGATGGCGGATTTCCTCTACCTCATCGGACGTGAAGGGGGAGACTGCTGGCATGGAGGCGATTTCATCGATCTTGTCCTGGATGGGGCGGGCACTGGCACCGGCTTCTTGGATGAAGGTGGGCACGACGGAGCGGACCGGCTTTTGCGCCAGATTCCAGAGGCAGGCGAACTGGCTGAGGGTGAGGTTGTATTTCTCTGCGAGGCTTCTCATGCGCTCTACTTTTTGCATGCCGTGCTCCACCCATCCCTCTGGGCGGAAGGTGCGGTGGTCGCCCGGGCGGAACTGATGGCCGGGCTTGACTTCATCAAAGAAGAGTCCGCCGTGATCCACCACGCGGGTGACTACTTTGACGTCATATTCTTTCGCTGCCGGGAGCACGAGCGAGCCCGGCCACGGCTCGAGGGGATTGAGGATGAGCATAGCCCAGTCCATGACCTCTTCATAGCGCTCAAAGCAATGGATGAGGTCGAAGCTGAAGCCATTGGCGGGCCCTGGAGCCACGCCCAGCCGCTGGGTCATTCCTTGTTCCTTCAGCCGGCGGAGGCCATCCCAGACGAGGTCGCTGGTGTAGCCGCGCTCGTCCGGGTTGTGGAGCAGGAGGCAGTCAAAGTGGGACGTGCGGCAGCGCTCGAGGGATTTTTCCGCTGCCATGTTGAGGAAGCTGCGGTACTCTGACGGGCTGTGCAGGTCGGGGTCTGTGAAGCGCGGGTAGCCGCGGGATCCATCCCGGATGCCGCGGTAGAAGTCATGCCCGACGGCACCGACGAGGCAGTAGGTATTCCGGTCAATGCCGGCGAGGGCTGTTCCCAGCATCTCGTCCGCACGTCCGCCGCCGTAAACATCCGCCGTGATAAAGGTCCGGAGTCCGGCGGTGTAGGCGTAGCGGATGGTGTCGATGTAGGTTTGCTCATCGAGGGTCTCCCCGAAGTGCATGAAGCGGCCTCCGCTCCAGGTGCCGTATGCTGTATGTGTCAGGTCCATAGGTTAGGATAAAATAAGTTAGGATTGCAGGGTGCTGGTCTACCGCCCGGTGGGTATCGCCGGTTCAGGCACCCGCCTTCAGGATCTGAGCGAGGACGTAGGGAAGGATGCCGCCAGCGCGGTAATAATCGATCTCGATGGGGGTGTCTAGGCGGACGGTGACCGGGACGTCAAAGGTGATGCCGCCGTGGCGGACGCGAAGGGTGGCCTGCTGCATGGGCTTGATGCTGTTGCTGACGCCGATGAGGTCAAACTCCGCAGCGCTGAGGTCCTTCACCCGGTCGTAGTCGGCCTTATCCACAAAGTTGCAGGGAAGGACGCCCATGCCCACGAGGTTGCTGCGGTGGATGCGCTCAAAGCTTTTGGTGATGACGGCCTTCACGCCCAGCAGGCTGGTGCCTTTGGCTGCCCAGTCCCGGCTGGAGCCCATGCCGTAGTCCTCCCCGCCGATGATGATGGTGGGAGTGCTGGCCGCTTGGTATTTTTGAGCGGCGTCGTAGATGCTCATCTCCGTGCCATCCGGCTGATGGAGGGTGTCGCCGCCTTCCCGTCCGCCCAGCATGAGGTTCTTGATGCGGACATTGGCAAAGGTGCCGCGGGTCATGACCCGGTCATTCCCGCGGCGGCTGCCGTAGCTGTTGAAGTCGGCCTCGGTGACGTGGTTCTCAGTCAGGTAAAGTCCGCCCGCGCTGTTTTTCTTGATGTTTCCCGCCGGGGAAATGTGGTCGGTGGTGACTGAATCGCCGAAGATCCCCAGCGCCCGGGCTCCCCGGACCTCATCGATGTCGCCCGGCTTGCCGGTGAACTTGTCAAAGAACGGAGGTTCCTGAATGTAGGTCGAGGCCTTGTCCCAGCTGTAGACGTGACCGGTGCTTCCTTCGATGCCGTTCCACTTGGGATTTTGTCCGGCAAATCCGGTGTAGAGTTTATTGAAGATCTGTGGCTGTAGCGCGGCTCCCATGACGGCGGCGATTTCTTCGGAACTGGGCCAGATCTCTGCAAGGTAGACCGGCAGTCCCTCCGGGTCCATGCCCAGTGGCTCGGTGGTGAGGTCAGTGTCGATGGTTCCAGCTAGGGCGAAGGCGACCACGAGTGGAGGCGACATGAGGAAGTTGGCTTTGATGCTCTGGTGTACCCGGGCCTCGAAGTTCCGGTTTCCTGACAAAACGCTGGCCGCCACGATGTCCTCAGCCTTGACGACGTCCTCTATGCCCTTGTCGAGCGGGCCGCTGTTACCGATGCAGGTGGTGCAGCCGTAGCCGACGGTCTGAAAGCCCAGCTTGTCCAGTTCCTGTTGGAGGCCGGTCTTTTCCAGATAGTCGGTGACCACGCGGCTGCCTGGCCCGAGGCTCGTTTTGATGGCTGGCTTCACGGTCAGCCCGCGGGCATTCGCTTTCTTTGCCAGTAGTCCTGCGGCGAGCATGACGCTGGGGTTGCTGGTGTTGGTGCAGCTGGTGATAGCAGCGATGAGGACGCTGCCGTGACCGATGGCGTCCTTGATGCCGCCTTTGCTGTCCACGGTGACCTCCCAGTTTTCCGCCGGCGCTTCCATTTCCACGCCCACACTGGAGCCTAGGGCCTCCATGCCCGCCTCAGCCTTTGTATCTGCCAGTCCGCCGCCCAAGTGGGTGGTGCCGATGGGGGGCTTGCCATAGCCGCCGGGCAGCGGTGCGCTGAGTATGGTGCGCCACGTTTCCTCGAGTGAGTCCAGATCGATCCGGTCTTGGGGTCGCTTCGGGCCAGCCACTCCGGGCTTTACCGTGGAAAGGTCCATCCTTACCAGCTGGGAAAAATCGATGGCGTCCTCCTCCGCCGGGATGCCCCACAGGCCCTGAGCCTTGTAGTAGTTTTCCACCGTGCCGCAGAGCGTTTCCGGGCGACCGGTGCCGCGCAGGTAGGTCACGGTGGCCTCATCGATGCCGAAGAAGCCCATCGTCGCGCCGTATTCCGGAGCCATATTGGCTATGGTGGCCCGGTCCGGCACACTTAGTGCTTTGGCTCCGGGACCATAGAACTCTACGAACTTTCCGACTACTTTTGTTTTGCGCAGGAGTTCCGTGACCCGCAGGACCAGATCCGTGGCCGTCACTCCCGGCTCCAGCTCGCCGGTCAGGTAGACGCCTACGACTTCCGGCACCAGAAAAGTGACCGGCTGGCCCAGCATCCCGGCCTCCGCCTCGATCCCGCCGACTCCCCAGCCCACCACGCCTAGGCCATTGATCATAGTCGTGTGCGAATCAGTGCCCACGAGAGTGTCAGGGTAATAGACGCCGTCTTTTTCCAGCACACATTTCGCGAGGAATTCCAGATTCACTTGGTGGACGATGCCGATGCCCGGAGGCACGACCTTGAAGGTGTCGAAGGCCTGCTCGCCCCACTTGAGAAATTGATAGCGTTCTTTGTTCCGGTGAAATTCCAGATCCAGATTCCGGCCCAGCGCGTCTGCGGTGCCGGCGTAGTCCACCTGCACGCTGTGGTCCACAACGAGGTCCACAGGCACCAGTGGCTCGATCATTTTGGGGTCGCGGCCCATCCGGTGCACGGCGCTGCGCATAGCCGCCAGATCCACCAGCAGGGGCACCCCGGTGAAGTCCTGGAGGACGATCCGCGCCACTACGAAGGGGATCTCGTATTCCCCGGGAGCCGCGGCATTCCAGCCAGCGAGGTTTTTCACATCCTGTTCCGTCACCTTTATGCCATCGCAATTCCGCAGAAGCGACTCCAAGACGATCCGGATGGAAACCGGCAGCCGGTTCAGGCCCGGAGCAAATCCGGATTCAGCAAGGGCTGGCAGTGAGTAAAATTTAGCGGTGGTATTGGCTCCGGTTAGGAACTCGCGCAGCGTGTTTTTCATGAAAGAGGGACAGTGATAAGAACAGAAATACCAAGCGCTCTAAACGCCGCGTCTCCGCACTGCAACGCCGGAAGCGGGGGAAACGCCCGTTGGTCTCATTGGCAGGAACACGAGCCCCGGCACCGATACCCGCCGTGCCGGGCTGTGATCCTGCTGCCGCAGCCACGGATCTGCGGAATCTCCAGCGCAATATTCGCTCTGGCGCGCACGCCATTCAGCGGCTGTCTCCTCCCGGGCGAACCTGCCTCTAACGTTGGTTTCCTAACCATGGTCATCCGCGCCCACTCCCACCCATCAGCACCCACACCACCACCATTATGAAATCAAGTATTCTCGCCTCCATCCTGCTCCTGGCCTGCTCCGCGCTCACGCTGCCCTCCCAGGCCTCCCCCCTGTCAGACTTTGTCGACCAACAGGACGTCGGGTGGATCCTGGGAGCTTGGGCTTCCACTGACGGAAATGTCAAGCTTGCCTACGAATACAAACTGGATAAGCACGCCATCGGCGTCAAGTTCACTGCCGGCGACCGCGAGGCAGAGGGCATGATCGTGCTGAAGCCCGGCACTGACGAATCGATCTACATGGCCATCGACAACAAAGGCGGCATTTCCAAGGGCTCATGGAGCGAATATCAGGGAAACCCCCTGCTCAAGACGACCATTCAGACCGAAGATAAGGAAATCAAGATGGCCACGGAGCACATCAAGGTGGATGCGGATACTATCAAGATCATCGTTCATAAGCAAACCGACTCCGGTGAGCCCGGGGAGGTGATGGTGGAACTCGAAATGAAGCGGGCTAAGTAAACGGCACTACATCCGGCACTATGCACCGCACCCTGATCATCGCGCTGCTGAGCGCCGCCGCCGCTTTCACTGGCGGGTATTTCGCCGGACGACAAAAGCCGGGGACATCAGCAGGCGGATCAGGAACTGCCACCGGGCCTGTCCCCGTGGCAGTTTCAGGCGCGGGAAAGGCAGGCGCCAGCGCTGCAGCGAAATCCGGAGAGGAGGTTACAGCTTTCAAGCCCGGTCGGCCATTCGCCCGGGGGCAGGCCAAATACTGGATCCTAGCGTTGATGGCGAAAATGAAGAACATCGAGGACGACCCCGTGGAAGCCATGGAAATGGCCACCGAAGTGCTGACCATGGATAAGGAATGCGCACAGGAAATAGCCATGACCTTGCGCGAAATGATGGGAGCACCCGGTCAGGAAGACGAAATGAAGGAGATGTTCCAGGCCGGGCTGGGGGTCGCGCTCTACCGCTGGTCCCGGGAGGACCCGCGCGCTGTTCTGGAATTCGTAAAGAATTCCCCCGCCATCCTCGATGAAGAAGTTATGTCCATGGTATTCATGCGCCTCGGCAGCAGTGATCCCGGCATGGCGGAACAGGCGCTGGCGGGTATGCCCGCTGAGCAGCGGGCCGGGGCCATAGAGGGGCTGCTCCTGAGCATGGGCACCAAGGATCCCGCTGCAGCCCTCGCCCTGGCCGAGCGCCACCCGGAAGATGCCGCAGATCACTTCGGAGACATCATCGAAAAAATGGCTGCAAAGGATGGCAGGACTGCCGCAGAGACCGTTGCCCGTCTCATCAAGAACAAGACCGGAAATGTCCAGCTTTCCAGCGCTATAGATCCATGGTTGAAAGCAGACCCGGCAGCAGCCCGGGCATGGGTCGCCAGCTATTCAGGCGAGGGGAAAGCCTCCGCCACCAGCACGGTCCTAGCGCATCAGTTCCAGTCCAGCCCTGCGGAGGCTGCCGCCACCTTTGATGCTCTTACTGACAAAGGCGACGCCAGCTATGCGCCCATCGCCTTCAACCTCGCCGGTCATCATTTTGATACCCGGGGCCCGGCGGCGGCCGGAGCATGGGCGCTGGCGCTGCCGGAGGGCGTGGTGCGGGACAGCGGTGTGCATCATATCGCAAGTCAATGGAGTCAGGCGGATGCCGGCGCGGCTTCAGAGTGGATCACCACCCTTCCCACCGGCTCAGCAAGAGATCAGGCGACGGAAAGCCTGATCTACGCCATCAAGCGGCGCGAGCCCGCTTCCGCATTTGAATGGGCGCGCAGCATCAGCGATCATAATATGCAGCACAGGCTCACAGAACAGGTTCTGGATACATGGGAGGAACAAGACCCGGAAGCAGCATCAAAGGCTAGGACAGAACTCCCGCCCTCCCCAGTGAAAGCGACGCCGCAAAATTGAGAGATACTAAAAGATAAGTTATGCGTTCCTAAATAAATATATATTGATACCCGCTGAGGTGTGTGATCAGTTAGCGGTGTTGAGCGGCCGGAGGAAATGGAATATAGGCATCCTGCCTGAGGCGGGAAATTTTCGTTTCGCCGGAGCCATCGGTAGCTACTGCACCTGCTGCACTCCTATGAGCGTTCCCACCTATTAATGGGATGCTTGATCTTCCGGGTTATGCGTTTTCATGAAGAGGCACCACTTCCCCAACTGCTGCTGGCCCTGACAGGCTTGCTCTGTGGTATGGCCGGGACGATCATGTGGCAAAACCCGGATTGGCTAGTCGATCTGCCGGAGTATCGGCTGGCTGGCTTGCTGGTGTATCAGGGAATGCTGCTGCCGCCAGTGCTTGGGATTGGGTCGTTTATATTTACGCGCATGGGTGTGACCGCGTCGTGATGTAGCGGAACACGGCCATCTTGGCTGTGGCGGCTCGCGGGCG
>JAYVJI010000805.1:0-1865 GCA_043769435.1 Verrucomicrobiota bacterium | reverse complement strand
AGCATGTGGATGACGCCTTCGTTGGCTCCGCCGTGGAGTGGGCCCTTCAGCGTGCCGACGGCGCTGGTGATGGCGGAGTAAAAATCGCTCAAGGTGGCGATGGTGACGCGGGCACTGAAGGTGGAGGCATTCATGCCGTGGTCAGCATGCAGGATGTAAGCGATGTCGAGGGTGCGGGTGGCTTCCGCGCCGGGTTCCTTTCCGGTGATCAGCCAGAGAAAGCTGGCTGCCTCCGAAAGGTCGTGGCGGATGGCCGGTAGGGGAAGGCCCTGACGGTGACGGTGAAAGGCCGCGATGATGAGCGGCACCTGCGCACAGATGGCGAGCGCGCGCTCTTCATTCAGCGCACGATCCCCGTCATTTCCCCGGCGGTCGAGCACGCCCAGCAGGGAGACTCCGGTGCGGAGGACATTCATGGGGGCGGCGTTCTTTGGCAGGGCGTGGATGAAGTGCAGCACTTCCGGCGCGAGGTGCCGGTGGCTGCGGAGCTGGGCGGTGAAGCCTTTCAGTTCGTCCACGTTTGGCAGTTTGCCCCTGTGCAGCAGGTAGACGACTTCTTCGAATGTGCCGTTCGCCACGAGGTCATCAATCGTACACCCGAGGTAGCAGAGTTTCCCGTTGGCTCCATCCACTTCGCTGAGACGGGATTCATTGGCAACGATTCCTTCAAGACCTTTCGCGACGAGTGACATAGTAGAATTTAAGAGTGATTTGTGAAATATTACCCTGAACTAAAGCAGGCATTTTCCATGCTCAACGGCTATTCCTTTCCGGATGCCACCGGATTTTGGAAGTTCTGGTAAAAACCCGGCTGATTTTTGCTTGAGGGAGGGTGGGCCGGACGGGCTGCGGGTGAATTTTTTGGTGAAATGCGGCTCATTTCTTGCCATTTGGAGCGGCGGCTAGTAAAAGTAGGTAATATTATGATCCGCCGACTTATCCCATTTTTGCTGTTTGCTGTCTACTCTTCTCATGGAGGTACGACGGCCTACCGGAATGAGATCCTGGCGGATAATCCGGTAGGGTATTGGGAAATGGATGAGGCCGGCGGTGCCACGGTGGCCCTCGATTCTGCGGGAACGCCCCAGAGCGGGGCCTACACTGCCGTCGCGCTGGGAGAGGCGTCGGCGTTTGCGAATCTGGGCACCAGCGGGCTTTTCAATGGGACATCATCCCGCGTGATGGTGGCGGCGGATGCGGTTTTTGAACTTGGCACGGGGAGTTTCACGGTGGAAATGTGGTGCAAGACCAACTCGACTAACCGGGTGGATGCCTTCAACTACAAGAATGCCAATGACTTCGGCATTTTTCTCAATCAGGCGGGCACGGGCTCGATCGGCGGCTGGCACAACGGGCAGTTGCCGGGCTACACCTCCACGGTGGGGAGTTGGTATCACATCGTGTATACAAGGGACGCGGGGACTATCCGGCTCTATGTCAACGGGGTGGAAAGGGCCAGCGGAGCGGATACGCAGAGTTTTTCCGCAGGGGCTCCGCTGATCATGGGGTCGAACCACGGGGGTGCGCCTGGGTATGTGGGGAATACTTTTTATGCGGGCTGGATAGATGAGCCTGCGGTCTATGGCAGCGCGCTGAGCGCGGCCCGGGTGCTGGCGCACTATAATGGTGCGCAGTTCACTGCCGGATCACCCGTGGTGCAGAACGGCAGCGCCACGGCTATCACCACCTCCGGCGCCTTGCTGGCCGGCACCGTGACGACCCCGGGGACGACGACGCCGGACGTGAAAATCTACTACGGGGACAATGATGGAGGGGTAAGTGTAGCGGCATGGGACAGCAGCCTCGTGCTGGGGCCTCAAACGGGAGCGTTCTCCGGAACTGCCGCGGGACTGCCGGCCGGCACG
>JAYVJI010000804.1:0-5778 GCA_043769435.1 Verrucomicrobiota bacterium | reverse complement strand
CGAATTGACGGACCTTTCATTCACTTTGATCGTCGCGCTGGCGTCAGTAGCCGTGGGTTTGACTTGTAGAGACGCCTTTGATTTGGGCACGCTAACATAGTAAGTGCTACTATTCGGATTGAACTTTGGTCTCAAATCGTAACCAATCACGGATAATCCCTTCAAAGTCGCGATTGAAGATGCGGCACGAATTACAAGAATCGTGTAGGTCTTGGTGGCGAGGCCATCCTGCGCGGTGACAAAAATTGTGAGCTTATTGGGACCAACTTTAAGTGGGAGCGGAGAGCTATCCACCCCGGATGCAATCGTGTTTCCGTTCACTTTTATTTCGGCCGATGCATCGCTAACAACTGCGTTTGCCTTTAATGAGCTCACTGTATTTGCAACATTCGAGGTGTAATTCAAGTTGCCCGAGCTGAACACAGGGCCAAGGATAGTGCCTTTAAGAACCAAACCGGAAAGGGTTGCCACGGATGATGCTGCACGGGTAACGAGAATCGTGTATTGTTTGGCGGTGATACCATCCTGGGCGGTGACAATCAATTTGATCATATTGGAGCCGACCTTAAGTGGGATCGGAGAGCTGTCCGTCCCTGATGCAACCGTGGATCCGTTTACTTTTATTGTGGCAGACGCATCGCTAAGTATGGCGCTGACCTTCAATGAACTCACATTATTGGCAGCATTAGCTGTGTAGTTAAAATTATCCGGAGTAAAAACAGGGTTAAGAGTGCCATATTTCAGCACTAAACTTGATAAAGTTGACACGGATGAAGCGGCTCGTGTGACCGTGACGCTATAGGTCTTGCTTGTCAGTCCATCCTGAGACGTGATGACTACAGGAACCTGATTGTTTCCGACTACTAGCGGAATCGCCTGACCTGAACCACCTGATTCAACCAAAGACCCATTCACGGTAATTGTGGAACTATAAGCGATAGGGTAAAACGAAATGGTTTCCACTTCATGATTCACGTTCTTGACGTATGAGTGGATGGCTGGCTCAAAAGTCGGTCCCAAATCTCCTTGGTCTGTCGATAGGCTGAACAAATCGTTTGTGGCTCCACCCTCACGCAGTTTGGTGTATTCTCCAGCAGTGAAACCATATGAACGCCACTTTTCATCAGCCTGTGGGATTTCGGGAAGAGGGACTTTCCGTTCAATATCAACTATAATCAGACCACCGCCCGGAATTACTGGCAGTCGTCCGAATTTTGCATCACCGTTACTGCTGCAGAGCATGACCCACTTGTCATTTCCGACGCTTTCAAGACGAGTTGGGATGCCCCCGTTGACTCCACCACAAGCAAGCACCCATTTCATTCTGTTAGTCGAATCGTGTCCGGCGATGAATGCGCGTTTGTTGGGCTGAGTTTGGTCATAGTCTTGGGGGCTATCAAGAAGCTTGGATCCATTGTAGTCAAAGCTTGGGGTGTAAGTTCCGACGCTCAGAACAGATCCATCGGACATTGGGGCAATTCTTCGGACGAAAACCTCGTTAACGCCATAGAAAGACGGGGCGAGTGATCTGAAAAGTGCTGTAGATGACGTTTGCGTGGAAAAACCAGACTTGAGAACAAAGCCACTCATCTTACCGTTTGAGGCTGCAGGTAGTGAGATATTTTCAGACACTACACCGTTCTGGAAGCGCTTGAATAACGCAGAGTCTTTAAAGTTGCCAGCTATCCAAAATCTGTAGTCTGCACTTGGATCGGAGATCAAATCCAGAGGATACGCGTAGGAGTCTGCAGAATCCAATTGGGCTTCAGCATAACTTCCTCGTTCAAAAACACTTTCAATAAGATGAAAATCGCTCGAAGAATTGCCTTTGTTCCATTGCGTAGGATAAAGCCCTACGTACGGCAGCTCATTCCGCGTTAGAGATGAACTTCTCGAATTGACTTTAACGCGGCAGGCAAAACTGGAATTAGGGGTTATTTCCGAAATCTCATCCTGCTGGTTTCCGCCCCAGCGATGGCCCCAAGCAAATGAATAGTTTGGATTTACTTTAATGACAGCGCAGTCCATTTGACCGGGATTTGAAGGGTTCAATAGTTCTACTCCAACACCCAAAGTTTGAAATCCAACGCTCGCAAAGTAGTTAAGTCCCCAGAATAAACTGCCATCCGCATTCAATACCACAGGCCCCGGGTTCACATTTATGTAGCTAGAATGAGCCGTGTCATGCCATAAAGCTTGTCCGTTCTTGTTAAAAACAATCACCATTGCCTCACCTTCTCCATTAGGGAATTTATTGATTGTTCTTCCTCCAATAGTGAAGGTCGAGTCAAAGCGTCCGCTTACTGCAAACCCATTTGGCGAGCCAGAAACATCGTGAATCTGAACTCCCATGGGACCAATGTTAAAATCAAATACGCCAGCAGCATTTCGATGGGAAACAGTATTGTAGCCGTAAAGATAACATCCGCCTTGTCCGTCACTTGTGATTCCAATAGTGTCTGTGGTTAAGGCTTCAGCTTTCGTAAATCGGATCCACTCCGGTCCAGCATCTTCACTGACGGTCAGGAGCAGGGTGCCGGTTGCAGAACCGAAATCGTTATTTGCGGAAAGTTGGACCTCCCATGTGCCGACATCAACGGGAGTTCCTTGGATTTCAAATGTCGAGCTGTTGAAAGTCAGGCCGGGAGGTAGCCCGGTAGCTGTGGCGGACAGGACCGGATGCGCCGTTTGCACGCGAAGGTTCGCCACGCGATCCACCGGAATCTCCATAAAGGCGGGCATGGTGATTTCGGGTTTCGCTGCCGTATTCTTGGTGTTTGAGATGGTGACAAGTTTCGTGGCCGTCACCGTGGAATTGTTCTCAGCATAAGAAATACTCAGCGTCACCGTCTCATTGCTGAGAACCTCCTCACAGGCCAATACCCCGTATTCGGAAATGGTCGTAAATCGGGAATTCTCCTGCCACGATGGATTCACGAATTTCTTGGTTCCATCGGCGTAGGTTACTTGGGCATCGAATAGTCCGATTTCCGCTTCATTGACGCTGGAGGGGCCGACAATCGCAATCGAGGTCGGCAACACTGGAGGAAGCCTGTCCAGAATCTTCACGGTGGTCTGTGCGTTGACCGTGACGCCGTTTTGTTCATAGGCGGCCTTTACCGTCAAATTCGTGTCTGCGGACACTTCATGGGTGAATATCCGGCCAATATGATCAACCTGCCCGCCCGAGCCCGTGAAGGTCCAATAAACCTGTTGGGTAATGTCTGAATAAACGCCATTCGAGAGCTGCATGACGGCACTGAGAGAGCCGCCGCTGTTCTCATCCACCTCACCGGGGCCATAGATGGCGAGAGAAACCGGAACGGGGGCGTTATCGAGAATGGTCACATCCTTGGTGATGGACTTCGTGATGCCTCCGCTTGAGTAGCTCGCGGAAATTCTCGCCGTTTTTTGTCCGGGGACTTGCAGGGCGGTTAAATTGCCCCCTGAAATGGTAGCGTTCTCATTCACGGTCCAAATGGTAGAGGCGGTTACATCCACCGCAGTCCCATCCGAGAGGTTCGCCAACGCCTTGTAGGAGGATGCTGTGCCTTCCATGACGGCATTAGCACCGGAAATCGCGAGATCCACCAGTGTCGGGCCTCCTGCGGTGATTTCAACACGGACATCGTCCACCCGCAAAGTGGCCGGATTGCTGGAATCCGTGCCGCCCTCGAAAATCAGCTTCTTGCGGGTACCCTTATATGACGTCAAATCCACTGCGAAACCCGTCCATAGTCCCAGAACCTCGGGATTATTCACGAGGTTGATCGTCTTCAATAATACGGAATTCAAACCGCTCTCGTCACTGAGCCTGACAATCACATTGTCGCCTGCTGTCACAGCCGCGGAATTCTGGACGGAAATAGCGCACGAGAATTTCAAACTCAGCGTGCTGGCATTGCTTGGCAGATCAATCACTTGGGAAATGGCACCCGCCAGATAGTTTCCTTGGCCACCGGCAGCCGTTGCCATCCATGCGTAGCCGCCCGTATGCCCGCCGAAGCTGTAGGCCGAAGTGATGTGGAAATCCGCACCGTTGTTCGTCCAATCCACTCCATTATTTGCAAAAGTGCCGTTTTTCACGATTTCCCCGGTGTTCACACCGCCCCCGGACGTGAGGTTCCAGATCGTGATCGAGGCGGGAGGGCTGGTTTTCGTGATTCCTCCTTCGGTGTAAGTAGCGGTGACGGTTTCCTGAACATCCGCCTCCACCTGGGAAACCGCAAAGGTCCCGGGTGACGAAAACGTAAGTTTTCCGTATAGGGTGCTCCAATTTGCCAAGGTCAGTGAGGTCGCCGGGCTATTCGTGCCGTCGGAGTAATACTTCTTGATGCCGACATTGCCCATCGTTTGTCCCTCGGAGACTGATCCCGGAAGGTTTTCGATTGAGATGCTGGATAGCACGCGGGGGGCTGTTGATGGAGTCGCAGAAGTGACGCGGAAGGTTAACGGGGCCGATGAATTGCTTCCTTTTTTAATGACAAGAGACCATGTGCCCGGCTTGCCTAAGAAGGAATGACTGAAACTCAATTGAGTGGAAGATGTGACCGTGGGGATGTATGTCGAAGTTGTTCCCGAAGGTGAAGTCAGTATCGCCGTGGTATTAACGGAGGCTTGGAAGCCCCGCCCCATGACGGTCATCAACTGGGCGCTGGAACTATCGGCGCTGGGAGAGGATGGCGATATTCCTGAGATGCTGGGTGTCGAAATCAAAGCCGCTCCAAGATCGGGCGAAACGCTGAAGACAGAGCTAAATGTTTTTCGATGATAGCTGTTCTCAATTTCACAAACATACTGCACTTTGCTGCTTCCGACTGGAACTTCCATTGTTGGACCATTGCCGATTAGTGGAGATGCGACAGGGACTAGTGTTTTGGTTGACCAGTCGCTTTGAAGAGTGTGCCACTGGTAACTACATCCAGTCGAGTTGCTCAATGTCACTTTCAGTTGAACTTTTTGCCCAAGGGGCCGCAAAATGCCCTCATAATCCGTTGGCAATTGATCAAGTATCTTGGGGAAGAGGACTTCTCTATTCCAGAAGCCACTCTCCGCGCCATTGTACTGCCAATTCGGTTGATTCGGCGTCTTCTCCAAGTCTGGATGTATGTAATTCCAATTCCGTGTGAACTCAATAGTATCAGCATAAAATAAGATTGGCCCCGAATGATCGTCGTAGTCAAAATGGTTAATTACGCTATCAATACCACTATCTATTCTAAAATTTGAACCAACATTAGTCCCTTCCCATTTTAAATCACCTTGCGTCGGAGCAGATGATGAAATATCGTTGGCGTAAATATTTTGAGCTTTCCAGAGGCGATAATTGAAAATTGAAGGATTCGTCAGGGTCTCGAGATTTTGATTTGTGAATGGCACGGTGTTTGGAATGAAAGGATCCAACAAAGTCAATTCACATACAACCATGGGATTTAATCTCATCAGTTCTTCAATCGCGCTTCGAGCTAGCCAAGTTCCTGCGCTGTGCGCAATGAAATGCACGCGTCTCAGCTCTGGACAAGATGCATTTAATTCCTCTGCGTAATCGTAGCCAAATTTATTAGCATTTCGTGCCGCGTCCCATGCGGTATTAAATTTTATTACTGGCCCTGTGGCCGCTGCCTTTGACCAATTAAAGTGAACAATTGCCCACTCATTTTTGGAATCAACTTCATTTAATTTGAATGGCGGATTTTTTCTCCTAAGGAATAGTTTGGGGCGGCGGGGCGGACTCCCTAGAGTTGCGTCGACAAAAACAAACATGCCCAAAGAAATCCG
>JAYVJI010000803.1:0-8133 GCA_043769435.1 Verrucomicrobiota bacterium | reverse complement strand
TCCTGCTGCCTCAGTCGTTGAAAAAGTGACGACCGGTCGCGCCGGCTTCGGTCTTGTTATCGACTTCCCAGTACACGTCTTCAAAGATGGACTCGGGCTCGGGATACGGACTGGCTTTGGCGAACTCGGCGGAGGCTTCGGCTTCGGCCTGGGCTTCGCGGTCGATCTTCTTGAGTTGATCCTCGGTGGCCACGCCTTCGGTGATCAGATTGCGCTTCAAGACTTGGATGGGGTCGTGCTCCTTTTGATACAGCTCCACTTCTTCCTTGGTGCGGTACTTCAGCTTGTTGGCATCGGCGACGGAGTGGCCTTCCCAGCGATAGGTGGCGATTTCGAGGATCGTGGGTTTGCTCTCGTTGTGGGCTCGGTCGATGGCTTTCTGGACGCGGGCACGGACTTCAAAGACGTCTTCGCCGATGAATTGATCCCAGGCCATGCCGTAGCCTTCAGCGCGCTTAGCGAGGCAGCCGTCAAAGGCGGAGGAGCGCTCTTGACTGGTGCCCATGGAGTAGCCGTTGTTTTCGATGATGTAAATCACCGGGAGGTCCATGAGTCCTGCGAGGTTCAGGGACTCGTGAAAGGCCCCCTGATTCACGGCGCCGTCGCCCATGAAGCACATGCAGGATCCCTTGAGTCCTTTGTATTTCACGTAGTAGGCTAGGCCTGCTCCCAGCGGGGTCTGGCCGCCGACGATGCCGTGACCTCCCCAGTAGTTTTTGTCTGGCGCGAAGAAGTGCATGGAGCCTCCTTTGCCTTTGGAGCAACCGGTGGCCTTGCCGTAAAGTTCTGCCATGCATTCATTCATGCTCATGCCTACAGCTAGGGCGTGACCGTGATTCCTGTAGGCGGTGATCATGTGGTCATGGGCGCCCATGAGGCTGGCACAACCCACTGCGATGGATTCTTGTCCGTCATAGCGATGGAGAAAGCCCGCCATGCGGTTTTCATGGTAGTATTTCCCTGCGATTTCTTCGAAATTCCGGATCCGCACCATGTCGGTCAGGAGTCTGATCTTGTCATGCGGCTGGAGCCTGCGGTTGATGGCTGCCTGGGCAAAGTCGGTAGGGTCTACGTGGTCTGGTTCGGCTACGCTTGTGTTCATGATCTTGGCAGGTTGGTTGGAATGTCGCAGGGGAAAAGCATGAGTGCATCAGTGGGTGAGGGCGGGGGCCGCCGCAGGGACGGGAGCTGGTGCCGCAGGACGTGCCCTCATGGCAAAGTAAAACAAGGCCGTGAATCCGGCGTCTGCGAGGAGTTGCTTTAAGCTAAATACCCACGTCTGGGGCTGGAATTCCGGTAAGCCAGTCGTCTGTGCTTGGAACCATCCGGAGAGAGTCCGCGTGTAGCCGGGGTCCATAAAGAAAGAAACCGTGTTGCTCAGCAAATGGAACAACACGGTGGAAAGGACGGAAAGGCCGACGACCCGCGCAAGGGTGGCCTTTTTCCGGACGGCGATCCCGGCGATAACGCTGAGGACTACACAGGCCACGATCACGGCTGCATAGGGATGGATAACGGGAAATCCCTTTGTGGCATTGATGATGAAATGAGGCAGAAGGACGAGGCCGACGGAGAGGGGTAGCGCCCACTTCCGCGGGAAAAAAAGTCCTCCACAAAGGGCAAAGGCGAAGAGCGGGGAGATCCCAGTCATGGTGCGCTCAAGCTCACCCCCAGCCAATGCGGGGACGAGGCGAAAAATCAAAACTGAGCAGAAAAGCAGGAGAACTGGAAGCATGGGATGTGGAAAGGTAGTAAAGAATTGCTTATTTGTCCACTGAGGATCGATGCTGGACGATGAAAATACGTGCGGCGCGGTGTTCCGGTGCCGGGCTGTTTCAGTAACCCTTCCACCAAGAGAGAGCTGCAAAAACCAGGATCAAACCGCTAACAATGCCAGTGCCTGCAAAAGCGCGGAGCCTGCCGGGCGTGCGGGTGAGCCAATCGATCTGGTCTCTGAGAGTGTGGGGCAGCCCCACCCAGAACAAGGCAAAGGTCAGCCAAATGTAGCACAGGAGGCTGAGGAGCACACGGCTGGCCGGGTCTTTCAGAAAGGCGGCATTCAGGAGCGGACAGACCGCTAGGAGGACCAGAATGCCGAGCCCGCGCGAGCCAAGGAAGTCTTTCATGACGAAAAGCAGGAGCAGATAAATGACGGGGACGGCATACACTGCCAGCCAGCGGAGGGTGTAAAACTCCCCCAAGTCCATGCAGGAGGCTACCATCCAGGCGAGGAAAAGGGCGATGGTTAGTAGTGTAGTGCCGGCATTCTGGGATCTGGGCAGCGCCTTCAGCCGCCCGGCTATATTCAGTGATGGGACGAAAACCAGAGCGTGCGAGACGATGAGGAGGATCCCCGCGATGAGCCCTGCGTTTTGCAGGCTGAGGTGCTCATAGAGCGCGGTGTAGATGGGCTTAAGCAATTCTTTCATCTTGAATCAGAACGGGGAACCAGTGGTGCGGGTGATCTCCCGGAAACGCTCGATGACGCGGGCTGTCACCGGCCCGGGTTTTCCTGTGCCGATGGGGCGCTGGTCCAGCTTCACGGCAGGGAGAGCCTCAGCTGCTGTGCCTGTGAGGAAGCACTCGTCGGCGGTGTAGATATCGTGGCGGCTGATGTCAGCTTCCTTTATGGGAATGCCCAGCTCTTCCGCGATTTCGAAGATGACTCCTCGCGTGATGCCATCTAGGGCTCCGGCACTGATCGGTGGGGTGCGGATGGCCCCGTCACGCACTATGAAAACATTATCGCCGGTGCATTCCGCGACGAGTCCCCGCTCGTTGAGCATGATGCCCTCTTCCGCTCCGGCCTGGATGGCTTCCACCTTAGCCATGACATTGTTCAGATAGTTGAGGCTTTTCACCTGCGGGCTGAGGGTGTCATGATGCGGACGCCGGGTCGCGCAGGTGGCCATGATCAAGCCGTTGGTGTAGGCCTCGTCCGGGTAGAGCTGGATGCTGCACGCGATGATGATAACCGATGGCTTTGGGCATTTGTAGGGGCTCAGACCTAGGGGCCCGGTGCCCCGCGTGATGACGAGGCGGATGTAGCCGTCGGTGAGGTCGTTCGCGCGGCAAGTCTCGAGCACTGCGGCGGTCATTTCTTCTGGGGTGAGGGGGATCTGCAGGAGAATACTGCGGGCGCTGTCATAAAGCCGGCGGATGTGTTCCTCCAGCCGGAAGACCCGCCGGTTATAGAAGCGGATGCCTTCAAAGACGCCGTCGCCGTAGAGCAGGCCGTGATCGAAGACGGAGATGCGCGCGTTTGCTTCATCAAGGAGCAGGCCGTCGAGATAGATTTTCATAGCAGGAAAGGGTGGGTCGTTCAGGGTTCCAGCAGGCCGTCCCGCAGCATGAGTGTGCGGTCGCCCATGCTGGAAAGCCGGGTGTCATGGGTGACGATGAGAAGGGTTTTGCGTGATTCTGCAACCACTGAGAGCAGGAGATTCATGATCTCCATGCCAGTGGCCGAGTCGAGATTACCGGTCGGTTCATCTGCGAAAATGATGCGCGGATCATTCACTAGGGAGCGGGCGATAGCGACGCGTTGCTGCTCGCCGCCGCTCAATTCCGCAGGCAGGTGCTCCATCCGCTTTTCCAGACCTACCCTGCGCAGGAGATCCCTCGCTAGGTCCCGGCCCTTCCGTCCACCGATCATAGCAGGCAGCATCACATTTTCCAGTGCGGTCAGCTCGGGCAGCAACAGGTAGCTTTGAAAAACATAGCCGCTGAATTGATTCCGCATCCGTGCACAGTCGGCGTCGTTTCCGGAATACAGTGACTTGCCGCCGATGAATACCTCGCCGCTGGTGGGGCGCTCCAATCCCCCAAGCACATATAGGAGCGTGGTCTTGCCAGCTCCGGACGGCCCGCAAAGGAAGATCTTTTCCCCGGCCTCCACCGTCAAGCTCACTTCCCGCAGGGCATGGATCTTCTCCCCGCCGAGGGTGAACGTCCGGACGATCTTATCAGCGCGGAGGGAGTTGTCAGCGGCGGGCGCGGTCATGATAACATGGCGCCGCTGCTCACACCAGCATGAGGGCAGGATTTTCCAGGAGCCGTTTTAAGGCGGCGAGATATGTGGCACCCACGGCGCCATCCACCACCCGGTGGTCGCAGCTCATGCCGATCCACATGCGGTCACCGGCAACAATATTGCCAGCGGCGTCCACCACCGGCACTTTTTTCGCAGCACCGATGCTCAGGATCGCAGCTTGGGGCGGGTTGATGATGGCATCAAAATTGTCCACCCCGTAGGCACCCAGATTGGAGACCGTGATCGTGCCGCCGTTGAATTCCTCCGGTATGAGCTTCCGGGACTTGGCCCTGGCCGCCAGGTCCTTCACCGCAGTGCTCAACTCCAGCAGCGTCATCTTGTCCGTCGCGCGCAGCACCGGCGTCACTAATCCGTCCTCCACGGCGATGGCGACCGAGACATTCACTGCGGCAAAGTGCACAATGCTGTCGCCATCAAAGGAGGCATTCACCGCGGGCACCTGAGCGGCGGCCGCAGCGACGGCTTTCAGTATAAAGTCATTCACGGTGTACTTGTTACCACCGCTTTTTTCGCTCCCCGCGTTGATCTCTTGGCGCAGCGCCAGTACCGGAGCCGCATCCACTTCGATATTCAGGTAGAAGTGTGGAATCTGGGTTTTGCTGGCCAAGAGCCGGGAGGCAATGATGCCGCGCATCGTGCTCAGCGGCGTGCGGGTGTCATCCGGCCCCGCGACCGGGCGGATGGCGGGAGCCGCTGCCGTGTGTGCCGGAGCGGAGGACGGCTGGTTAGCGGATGCCACCACATCCGCCTTCACTATGCGTCCGCCCGGGCCCGTGCCCTCCACGTTGCGTAAATCTACGCCCCGGTCATCCGCGACCTTTTTGGCGAGAGGCGATGCCTTGATGCGCCCCGCAGAGGCCGTGCCGCTGCGGCCGCTCCGGGAGGCGGTCGTCGCGCTCTTTGGCGCTGAGGGGCCCGTGGGCGCAGCTGCGGATTTCCGCTCCACTGCCGCAGGCGGAGCCACCGGTGCCTCTTCTCCTTCTTCCACCAAGATGGCCAGCGGCGCACCCACTGCAGCCTTACCACCGTCCGGACACCAGATCCGCCCCAGAATCCCGGAGTCGTTCGCTGCCATTTCCATGGTCGCCTTGTCAGTCTCCACTTCAGCAAGCACGTCGCCCACTTTGATTCGATCGCCCACGGATTTTCGCCACTTCCCGAGAGTTCCCTCGGTCATGGTGTCACTTAGTTTAGGCATATTAATAACGATGGCCATAAGCGCCCCACCGTGAGCACCCCGCACCACGCGGCAATGGCAAAAAACGGCGAAAGTGATTCCTGATTTCCCAGAGTGATAGTGCCAAAAAAACTGTGGTGCAGGTTTTGCCTCGGACTAGCCTGCCACCGGCGTGATTGATGGTCATCCGGCTGGTGGCATGACTCTCCAGGCGGCCTCGCGGTACCACTTCCTGCCAGCCGATACCCCGCTCTGACGGGCTGGGCTAAGGGCTGGTGGTCACGCGCACCCTGACAAAACGCCTCGACTGGCTGCCAGCGGGAAACGGTATGTCTCGGGCGGTGACTTCGACGAGGCGGTCACCCGCAGGTGCCTCAACGATTTCGAAGGCGTTTTGAGTTGGTGGCAGCGGGCCGGTATCCCCTGTGAAAAAGACTTCGTAGTTCAATCCGGATGTCGAGGTCCGCTTGAAGTAGCGGCAGACCAGCTGGTGGGTGCCGTCGGCGTTGATCACGTATTCTACTCTGAGCGGCGTGGAGGCATCCTGCACAAATGGGTTCAAATTAAGGGCATACTCGAGCATCAGTCCGGCTCCATCTCCATCAGCATCATGGTCTGGCGCGGAGTCCAAAGGAAGGCGATATGACCTCAGCCAGTTTGCAAAGGGCGACAGCGCCGTGAAATTCACATCATCCATCCAAACAGACCGCGACTGTGGAGCCGCAAACCTGATCGTCCTCGGCCCACTTATTTCGATGTCTATGAAGTGACGTTTCCAACTCTCCGGAGTTGGCAACATGGAAGTCCACCCCTGGCCCAGCATCTCCAGAGTGCCTCCCTGTGACCGGGTGCGGAAGCTCAGGATGCCGTCACCGGCAGGCATGGTAAGCTCCAAAACTCCGGGTGATTCAGGATCGCTCATCGCACAATCCACCCCATCCGCAGCACCGGTCCCGGCAGCATAGCCACGCCATGGGTGCTCGCCCGGCGAACTGAAAGTCATGCCGGAGCCATCCAGCGCTTCGCTGAGCGGTACAGAGTTGTAGGCTGTGAATTTCACCTCGTCCCAGGAGACAGTTCCTATTCCAGACTGGGAGGAGACAGGCCACGTTAGCAGCTGATTTCCCGGCGGGATGGTGTCGATGACGTACTCCCTCCAATCCGCGCTGCGACGACCCCACCACCTGGAGTTGCTTGATTCCAAAATGGGCAGGGAATCCCATGCGGTGAGAGGCGATATAGCGGCACGAGAGAAAAAGCTCAGGCGTCCGGGCCCGGACACAGCTGTGGAGAAGCTGTGGAGAAGCTGGTGAATTGCGTAACTTGGGAAAACCAGTCGACCTGAAAGGTCACGGCATCTCCTCCGTTTCTGCCTCCGGTGGCCGGGAATGCCCATGAGCCATCACCCGGGAACCATGTTCCGGCAAAATCCAGCGCTGCGGAAAGACCGGTGGAATCTGTCAGGGGCGTGGCGCGGAAGTCATCGATGACCCAATCACTGGTTTCCGTTTGTTCCCACTTCAACACATGCTCGCCCGCACCTAAAAGCGCAGGATTCAACGCCGGCAATCCATCGATGGTAAATGTTCCGGGCATTGTGTTGGATGTGTTGGCACGGAAAGAAATGCTCACTGGCCCGGTGACCCGTGTCTGCAGCCATGCGCCCACTGCATTTCCTCTCGCGCACACTCCGTCAAAACCAACGAGAACAACACCGGATATTGGAGCAAAACCAATGAATGGCCTCTCCGCCGAAGTTTCCCATATTAAGTTTAAGGACGCCGCATCCAGCCCTTCTGCTATGCTGGTTGTCGACGGAGAGCTGAATTGATCAATCATGGTAGTGCCGCCGACAGCCTGGCCGAAGAGCGCTGCCATACCTAGAAAGCCCTGCGCAGAAGCATCTCTCCAGTCAGGAGGCGCTTTCCACCACAGGCTGCCAACAGGACGGTTGGTATTCCAAATATTGTTAGTCTCAGAGTTTCCTTTTTGCAGGAAGCGGAAGGCGTCAGGGTATGGCCGGACAGTAGATGCCCAGACCAGGGCTGGATCTGTGATGGGGGAGGTGAGGGCATCCACTCCGTCGCCTGTGTCTGTCGACTGCACGGTCCAAATGCCCTCATGCGCCAGCCACGGTAAACCCGGAGCATCCAGAGCATCCGCCAGAGGATCGGGCAAACTGGATGGCGAGGCGGTGTATTTTACCCCCCCACAATCTTCCGCCCCGTGGTGCCGACCAGCGCACGGAATGACGGCCTGCCGGAATCGTCAGGATATAGTCCCCAAGCATGTTTCCCGATCTATTCAGCATCAACATACCGTCGACACTAACGCTGCTGATTTGACCAGCGGAAAAGCGGAACCTTCCCGGTCCGTTGATGACAGCATCAGCCCACGCCGGAGAGTCGCTGGAAATGACTGTCAGGGCCAGCACTTCCTCATCACCATCCAGAACAATGGACGGCTGCCATCCACCGTTCTTCATTGTCCATGTGAGTTCAGGCGCGCCGGCTGCCATGGCCAGGGGATCACCCGGAATGAACAGAAATCCATCCAACCAGCAAAAGTTCAGATTACCTGCGCAGGTGAACACCAGGGCTCTGGGGCCGGTCGATTCAACGAATACACGCACGCGTGACCAGCCACGATCATCCGGGGAAGTGTCCGGCCAGAAAGTAAGTCCAGGCTGGGCATGCAAAACCGGAGGAGGGCCGCTCGCCTGCTTCCAATGGTAGGTGAGCAAGCCGGCACCGGGCACCGTGACTGACAGCGAGGGCAAAGCTTCGCCCGCGGCTCCGGTAGTGAGCATGACGGCATCCGGGGAAAAGGCCCCGGGGCCGGAAGTAGCTACGCCTATAACAGCATCCGGGGAGGAACCCGCCACGGACCAACCGGGCTGATC
>JAYVJI010000802.1:0-4365 GCA_043769435.1 Verrucomicrobiota bacterium | reverse complement strand
CCCCGTTGCAGTGCGGCCCGGCACAATAGACGACAAACACCGTCTCCTTCGGCCACCTGGCCATGTAGCCCTCGACGATCTTGCGATGCGGCACACTGAGCGCTCCGGCGACGTGGCCTTCCCGGTAGAGCTCGGGACTGCGCACATCCAGCAGCACAAAGTCAGCCTGACCGCCGCCAAGCGAGGCATGGACATCCCAGCAGTCGGTCTCGTAGCGGAAGGCCCCGGCAAAGTGGAGCTGGGCTGCGGCGGAATCGGCGGGAGGAGTTTCGGTCACAGGAGTGGCTGGGCGTGGTGTGGTCATGGGTTGGTGGAGTTGCGGGCCTAATTTAGCTTGCGCGCCCCCCGGACGGAAGTGTCGCATACGACAATGAGCAGCAAGAAAGCGTCATCCCGCCCCCACCTCGTCGCCGTCGTCGCCTACGACGGCCTGTGCACCTTTGAGTTCGGGTGCGCCGTGGAGCTGTTTTCGCTGGAACGTCCGGAGCTGCAGGTGCCTTGGTATCGCTTCGGCGTCTGCGCCACCGAGCGCGGGCCATTGCGTGCCGCCGGTGGCGTCAGCTTCACCGCCCCGTATTCGCTCAGTCTGCTGGACCGGGCCGACACCATCGTGATACCCGGATGGTGCGGCACCGACGAGCCCGTGCCGCCCGCCTTGCTGCGAAAATTGCGCGCGGCCCATGCCCGCGGCGCGCGTCTCTGCTCGATCTGCACCGGGGCCTTCGTGCTGGCCGCGACCGGCCTGCTCGACGGTAAGGCGGCCACCACCCACTGGCGCTATGCGGAGAAATTCCGGCAGCAATATCCGGCCATCGACATCCGGCCCAACGAACTCTACGTCGACACGGGAAGCATCATCACGGCAGCCGGCTCCGCCGCAGGGCTCGACATGATGCTGCATCTCGTGCGCCGGGACTACGGCGCCCGGATCGCGAACCTCGTGGCCCAACGCCTCGTGATTCCGCCGCACCGCGAAGGCGGCCAGGCCCAGTATTTGCCGCGCCCCCTGCCCCGCAATGAGCACAGTCCGCTCGCCCCCTTGCTGGAATGGGTCCGGACCAATCCAAAGCACAGCCATGCGCTACCGGCTCTCGCAAAGCGCGCCGGCATGAGCCCACGCACACTACAACGCCATTTCCGGGAGACGACCGGCCTCTCGCCCAAGCAATGGCTGGTGCGCGAGCGCGTGTCCCTGGCGAAGGAGGCTCTCGAAGCCACCAATGCTCCGCTCTGGAAAGTCGCCGAAAGCGCCGGCTTCGGCGCCGAGGAATCCTTCCGCCGACACTTTCGGCTGGTGACCGGCACCAGCCCGAGCCGCTACCGCCAGCGATTCGGCGGGCCGGGATCGCATCCATTGTAGGAGCGGGTTTATGCTGCGCTAAAAATCCATCGCGGCACAAGGCAGGCGCTACCAAGAACCAACCTTGATGGGTCCAAACATGCCGGTGTTGATGAGATTGTTCCAAAGCGTCTTGAGCGTCTGACCGGTTTCCTCGTTGACGAAGAGGGACGAGCGACTGCCGGAGGGGCGGCCGAGGATGTAAGGTGCCATCGTTTTCCAGGTCTCCGCCACCTGCGCTCCGCGCCAGGCCGGCATTTCGCGTTCGAGCAGCAGCGGCACGGCCAAGGCGGTCGGAATGGTGCCGTCACGGTTGAGCGGACGCTGCCACTCGCAGGTGATGAGCACCGGCTGGGCGCTGGGATGATAGAGCTGTGCGTCGATTTTGTCGGCCGTGATGTCGGCAATGCCGTTACTCGCGTCGCGGGCGCTGAGTTCGGCCACGGCCCTGAGGATGGCTTCGCCGCCATCGTAGGGACACGTGATGAGACCTCCGCGGAGGTAAACGGTGTGATCCAGCCCGTGATAGCCGCAGCGATCACTCGGGAGAGTCTCCGGGCTTTTGTGATCCGCGTTGCCCAAGACCAACGGGTGCCAATACGGGTAGGCTTGGACGACGGGCCCGTGCTTCTCCAATAGATCGCGAAGGACGGAGGTGCTATGCTGCAGCTTGTCCGCGTCGATGCTGCGCCCGAGCAGTTTGCCCATCGCATCCCGGTGACCGTTGGTGATTTCCTCGTTTGCTCGAAAGGCCATTTGCTACACATCGTTTAAATACATGCATGTATCAATTAAATAATGCATGATTACTAAATTTTATGTTACCTATCGTTTATATTTAGATAGTTATGAATAAAAATGGCATTTAATAACAATGAAATAATCAATTTTCGTGACTTTTCTAATAAGCTATCGGATATTTAAAACACGCATCAATCCATGGCTAATAAGTTTGATCTTAAGCAACTGGAAGACGCCCTCACCCTATTGGGCGACCGGCTGCGCTTGGTCGGATTGCCATCGCAGGAACTGATTGTATGCGGGGGCACTTCCCTGATCGCAAGGGGCTTTGTTTCTAGAACCACCAAGGACGTCGATATCCTCGCACGACGGGTGCGTGGCACCGACTTCGTGAGTGCGCGCGAACTGCCCAGGGAGTTTGTCGAAGCTGCGCAACGAGTCGCGAAGGACTTGGGGCTGCCGGAGAACTGGATCAACAGTGGCCCGGCGGATCTCTTTGAGATGGGAATGCCGGAGGGATTCCGGGACCGACTGGAGTCGAGGAGCTACGGGCACATCACCGCCTGGTATATCGGCCGAATCGACCAGATTCATTTCAAGCTGTATGCTGCGGTCGACCGTGGGCCCTCTCGTCACCTGAGCGATCTGCTGACTCTGGAGCCGACCGATGCCGAATTGGTGACGGCGGGACAATGGGCTATGACGCATGACGTCTCCCCGGGCTTTCGGGAGATGATGAAGCTGCTCCTGAAGGAGATCAAACGTGACGCCGTCGCCGCACAGCTTTAACTCCCGCACGCGGGCACAGCTGCTCGACCTGGTTTGGCGGCAATGGAGCTTGCTCGGGGTCGCCGGTCACGGCCAGAAGCACGCGAACTGGATCGTGGACTTGGAGGCGCTTGTCCTCATCACGACCGCGCACGGGCGGTCGGATCCGCGTTTGTTCGACGAAATGCTCGATTGGCTGTGGGGCAATGCGCAGTGGGTGAATGTCCAGCGGCTGCGCAACATCCGGAAACGGCTGCCGCTGGGCGATGAACAGGCGCTGCGGGCGATCGCGGATTGGCTGAGCCAGCGGTCGACGCTCAGCAAATGGAAGGTGCTGCTGAAAGGCGCACCCAGCCCCTCCTCCCCCGAGCCGCTTTTCCGGCTACCCGATGGCTCGGGCATGCCCATGCGCGGCGAGCCTGAGCCGGCTTTCGCACGTCATGGATTGCTGCGGGCCCCGATTGAGCGCCGTGACATGAGCCGACCGCCGAACCCCCGGACGGCCGCGATGCTCTCGTGGAAGTTGCGAAGCCTCTTCGGCGTGCAGGCCCGGTGCGAATTCCTGCAATGGCTGCTGACCCACGAACGCGGGCACCCGGCGGAAATCGCGCGCGCCACCTATTACTTTCCGCGCACAGTCGAGGACACCCTGCGGGAATTCGCGGCGTCGGGCTTGGTGCACAGTGCCCCGAGCGGCAAGGCCATCCACTACTGGGTGCAGCCGGAGGAATGGCTGTTCCTGCGTAGTTGGGAGGAGCCGCGCGGGTTCCCGCGCTGGACCGACTGGCCGCGATTCTTCCACCTGCATCAACAATTGCTGGCTGTGCCGACGGCGCAGATGAGCGATCTGCTGTTTGCTTCGGAGTTGAGACGGGCGTTCGAGGAGCTGCAACCCGTGCTCAAGGACGGCGACCTGTGGACAGACTATTCGGCGAGCCGCAACGACCTCGGCACGGAGTTCACGGCAACACTGATGCGCGACCTCGAGCGACTGCACGCCAAGGTGTAGGGATTGGGCTGACGCAGCGGGCGACAGGCTGAAATAGCCACCTCACCCCATCACCAGTTCGTCGCCCTTCACCCTGAAGGTGACGGTCGAGTCCTCGGTGACTTCGCCAGCGATGAGGGCGCGGGCGAGCCGCGTCTCGAGGTGGCGCTGTAGGAAACGCTTGAGCGGCCGGGCACCGAAGACTGGGTCGTAACCCTTCTCCGCCACCCAGACCTTGGCCTTGGGCTCGAGCACGACCTTGACGCGCTTGTCCGCCAGTCGCTGGTTCACGTCGGCGATAAGCAGGTCGACGATCTGCTCGATCTCCTCGAGCGAGAGCGGCTTGAAGAGGATGGTCTCGTCCACGCGGTTGAGGAACTCCGGCCGGAACGCCTGCCGCAGGTCAGCCATCACGCCCTCGCGGACGCTCTCGGGGATCTCGTCGCCCTTCACGCCCTCGAGCAGGTGGCGGCTGCCGATGTTGGAGGTCATGATGATGACCGTGTTCTTGAAATTGACAGTGCGACCC
>JAYVJI010000801.1:0-1868 GCA_043769435.1 Verrucomicrobiota bacterium | reverse complement strand
ATGCGGCCTGCGCCGAGGTTGAGGTGGCCGACTTCGCTATTTCCCATCTGCCCGGCGGGCAGGCCGACGTCCTCGCCGCTGGCGCTGACGGTGCCGCGCGGGTAGGTGGCGTAGAGGTGCCCGTGGAAAGGGGTGCGGGCCAGAAGTGTGGCGTCGCCATTGGCCAAGGCTTCGAATTTCCCGCCGGGATTGATGCCCCAGCCGTCGCGGATGATGAGAACTACAGGTGATTTTGCCATCCTTCGAGAAAACACGCCCGCAGCGGATTGCCATGGGGAAATTATCAGTGGGCGGGAAATCGCCATGGGTGGGACTTGCTCTGCCAATGGCAATGCCAGTGCCAACTTCTCCAAATCCACTCAATCCACTGACAAGGGCTGAGCGCGGATCATGCGCCGGAAGGTGCTGCCGAGAATAAGGCACAAGCAGGTCAATCCGAGCATCCTGTGAGGGGTATTGTGCCCGGAAAACCCGCGATAAAACCACTCAGTATGCCGGAGACGTCCCCTCTGCCTCCGACGGCGAAAATCAGGGGATAGACGGTGAACTGGGCGATCTGGGGATAGACACGCAGCTTCACATCCCGTGTCCGCGTCAACTGCGCTGCCGTCAGCAAAAAAGCAGCCCGCTCCACCGGATCCCGCAGCCACCAGCCCAGCCCGGGAAAATCAGCCAGGCGCTCCATCCAGCGCCGCCCGGTGGAGCTTGAAATAGGGGGTAGGGATGGCGCATTGGTTTGCGCCACCCCTCCCTCCGAACCGGACGGGCGGATTTCCCGCATCCGGCTCTCCAGTCAGTGGTTTTACCTCTTGCGAGGACGTCTGCCTCGACCAAGGGCGCTCAGGAATCGCACCCTTGCTCTGCCTTGCGGTGCAGACGCACTTCGTTTCAGATTCCAAGTGGCAGGCACTAATAGCCCCCGCGTTTTAGCCCTTTCAGGCAATCGGTGCGGAGTTTCTTTGCCGCTTGGTCTTTCCCTTAGTCCACCTCCCTGCCGCCCTTCGCTCCCACGGTCATTACCCGCTTTCGTTCCGGAGTGGAGGTCTTTCCTCCCTGACTTTGTCTCCGGCTTGCTTGCACTACTATGGCGGCTCTGACTCCTGCCGGGCGTCTCGCGACTTCCCTTCCCGGCAGGTCTCCCACCTTCACTGGCACTACCCTTTCCCAACCTACTGCCACCAACCACACCCAACGCGTCGAATCGCCCACCATGACTGGGGCCATTCATCTCTTTGCCCTGCGCTTGACGCGCTGAAGCTCGGAGGACTTCGCCTTTAACCCGCAGGCTCATCCACGTTGGAAGCCGAATCGTGTTCACTTGCGTTGCGGTCGATTGAGTTCTCCTCACGATGCTCCCCACCCCACCTCGCGGTGACGCAGTTTCGTTTGAGTTATTTACTGGTTTCATGGTTTAGTAATGCCGGGTCTCCCACCCGGCAGGGTAGTGCGGCTCGATGGCGCACAAGTTATGGTGTTTTCCACCATCGTGTCGCGGATAGTTCCGGGTGAAAAAGACTGTGCCATGGCGATGGCTTGGTCCGGATCGGCAGGGGTGAGTTTTGCGATGATCCTGAATATAAGCCCTCTGATATTGTGGACGCTTTCATCTGGCAACTCCATGAGCAGGGCAGCGGCGCGGTCCGGCTGTGTGTCGGCGAGCACGCCCGCGACTCCGAAAAGGGCCGCCGCGGTGCGTAAGGGATCGCTCAGGTTTTTGGCCCAGGCGATGGCTTCCTCCGGGCTGCGTTTGGCGAGCTGGGCAGCAAAAGTGTTGGCGAAGCCCTCATTCCATTTGTCTTCCGGGACGAGTTTTGACCACGCGAGGATCCGGTCGGGATCCAGTTCAGCGAGGCGCGCCAGGGCTTCGC
>JAYVJI010000800.1:0-6780 GCA_043769435.1 Verrucomicrobiota bacterium | reverse complement strand
GGGCTATGTTGACCTTGCTGTATCGCTTAGTGGAGGGAGTGGTTGTCTTTGTAGGCATATGATTAAAAAACTGTGTAAAAATCTGAAGTAAGGGCGGCTTGGCCTGTCAATGTCGGAGCACCATGCCCTGTCCGGGGGCTCTGGCCAGGGATACTTTTATGAATTTACGCTCCGGCTGACGCCGGTGTGGAAATTCAAGAGGAGAATCAATTATTCGGTCGCCGGGCGGGTTCCAAGGAAGGCATCGCAACCGGCAGCGATGATCTCGTTCAGCACCCGCTGGGTCATGCCCTGGGGGGCGTTGGCATCCGCGTTCACGATGATATTCCGGCTGATGTTGCGCCCTGCGGCGAGCTGGGCGGGCAGATCGCCCGTAGCGATTTGGGTTTCATTAAAAAGCACGATCGGACCCTGGGGGCCGGTGGTGATGGTCACGACATGAGCGTTTTGCATGGATTTCAAGCTGCTGCCGCTTACGGGAAGGTCGACTCTGACGCCGGAGCGCACTACTAGGCTGGAGTTTACTAAAAAGTATAGCAGCAGGAGGAGGAGCGCGTTGAATAATGGGGCGACGTAGAGCAAGTCTGCGCGAAAGTTGAGTGTGCTCTCGAGTTTCATCCGGGCAGTGAGGTTCAGGATCGCGGGCCGCTTGCTTTGCGTTTTTTTTCCTCGACTGCCCTGAGTCCTTCTTTGAATTCCACGATATCAGGATTTTCCCTGCTGAGCATCACCAGATTCACTACTTCAATGCCGGCACGCTCCATGTCATGCATGATTTTCCGGGCGTAGGAAGCTAGGAATGAGTAGAGAATAAAGGCGGGAATGGCGACGCCCACGCCTGCTGCGGCTGTGACGAGGCTTTTGTAAATGCCGCGCGCCAGTTCCATAGGGGTGGCGATGCCTTTTTGGACCACTGCAAAGGTGTCCACCATGCCAAGCAGCGTGCCCAGCAATCCAATAAGCGGAGCTATATAGCATATGGCACTCAATGCGGGCAGGTAGCGCTCGAGCCTCGGGACCTCCAGTTGACCGGCTTCCTGGGCGATGGCCCTCAGGTCTTCCCGGTCCGCTTCATGGCGCATAAGAACGGATTTCATAACCCGGGCAGCCGGCCCAGGAGTTCCGGCGCACATGGTCAGGGCTTCTAGGTAATTCTTCCGCCCGACCAAGTTGCTCACGCCCTGAAGCAGGTCCTGGACGACAATGCCCGAGCGGTGGTAGTGGAAAAAGCGTTCTAGGAATATACCCATGGCAAGCACGCTGCATCCCAACAGCAGCAAAATAATGGGCCCACCCTGGTTGAATAGTTCTTTCATGGTTAAGACTTTAACTTGGGGAGAGTGTGCCTAAACACCTTCTCCACTGGCGACAACTGTTCATTTTCCAGATTAGTTTAGGCCAAGTTGATCATTTAGACAACGGAAATTTTCCGGGTTGGGTCCGGTTGCGTCCGGTTGCCGCTGTGGCTGCGGCAGATTCAGCAGATTCGTATTAAAAATGAGAAACGGCTTGCGTCCCGGGTGGGTGCTTTTCATAGGATGGCAGACCACTTTTGTTCCTCATGCTAAAGGATTACCTACCCGTTTTACTGCAAATCATCACTGCGACTGGCTTCGCTGCCATCACCCTGCTAGTCAGCGTGATGCTCGGGAAAAGCGGTACCGGCAGTGCGATCAAGAACTCAGCCTACGAATGCGGGATGCTGCCCATCGGTGATGAGCAGCCCCGTTTCAGTGTGAAGTTTTACATGGTGGCCATGCTCTTTGTCCTTTTTGATATCGAGGTGGTTTTCATGTATCCTTGGGCGACCATATTCCGGGACATGGTCGTGCATAACAGCATGGTATTCTGGAGCATGGCGGGGTTTGCCGGTATTCTCCTCGTGGCCTATCTTTACGCCCTTAAGAAAGGGGCCTTGAAGTGGAACGACTGATAGTGGCCTGACCTATCGAAGGCTCCCCCCGCGTCATGGTACACCACCTTTCCCTCTACAAGCTCAAAAAGGGTGTCTCAGAGGAGGCTCTGGAAACCATGATCCGGCGCACCCGGAGCCTGTTGCTCAAAATCCCGGAAGCCCTCGCCGTACGCAGCGGAAAGCGGATTGACCCGGATTGTGTGTGGCCGTTTTTCGTTGCCATCGATTTTGAAACCCGGGCGAAGCAGGCGATCTTCCGTGACGATCCGGTGTATCTGAAGTATCTGGCGGAAGTCATCAAGCCCTACACGACCGAGGGCTTGGCTGTGGACTATGAGATGGAGCCGGGGAAAAACGTCAAGTATTCCTGAGCGTGGCGCTGAGCGAACTGCCGCTCGCGGGCTGGCCCTTCGACTTGCGGGCCACGCTCAACTCGGGGCAGGTTTTTCACTGGCACGAGTGCGGGCAGGGCTTTACCGGTCTGACGGGAGACCGGGCTCTCTACTTGGAGCAGCCGGAGCCGGGGGTGCTGCTCTGTCTGCCGGGGACTGAAGCAGCGGTGGTCCAGGCGCTGGGCCTTGATCATCCGATGGCTGAAATCGTGGAGGGTTTTCCCGCCGGGGACGTCCACCTCCATGCCGCCATCGCGTGGTGCCCCGGGCTGCGTATCATGCGGCAACCACGCTGGGAGTGCCTGGCTACGTTTATCACGTCGTCACTGAAACAGGTGCCTCATATCCGGAAGATATCCCTGATGCTGCGGGAGCGGTTTGGGCGGCGGGTCGAGGCAGTGTCAGGGCCGCCGCAGTTCGCGTATCCCACGCCTGCGGCGCTTGCGTCTGCGGGCGTGGAGGCCTTGCGTGCCTGCGGGCTGGGCTACCGTGCGGCATTCCTCCACCGCTGCGCGGAGGACATCTCGTGCGGACGATTTGATCTTGATGCGGTAGCTCAGATGCCGGATGCCGCAGCCTTGGAGTCACTCATGACCCTCCACGGCGTTGGTGAAAAAATCGCCTCCTGTGCGTTGCTTTTTGGCTGGGAGCGACACGCGGCATTTCCCGTGGATGTCTGGGTGCAGCGGATCATTCAGCGGCTTTATTTTCCACGGGTCCGGAAGCTCACGCCCGAGCGGGTGCGAAAATTCATTCCCCGGCATTTTGGCCCCCGGGGCGGCTACGCGCAGCAGTTTCTTTTCCACTGGGCTCGCACCGGACCTGCGTTTGCGCAGAGCAGGTGAGTATCCGCTGAGGTTATTCTAGGATGTCCCGGATGGCGGCGGACAGGGCACGGAATGCGTGCGTTAATTCCTCCGGCGTGATGCTGAGCGGAGGCATGAGCACCAGCGTGTCCCGGACCGGGCGGGTGAAGAGCCCGTGGTCCTGCGCGGCCAGGCAGATGCGGGCACCGGTGTGCGCAGCCATCTGGAAGGGGACTCCCCGGTCCGCCACGTCGATGCCCGCGATGAGCCCGCACTGGCGGGTGGCGTGGACATACCGGGGGTGTGCTGCGGCCAGCGCTGCCAGCCCTGATTTCATAGCGGCCACCTTTTCAGGCAATAGCTCTAGCGTGCGCTCATCCCGGAAAACGGCTAGGTTTTCCAGAGCCGCTGCGCAACCCGCCGGATGCCCAGAATAGCTGTGGCCGTAGTAAAAAGTCCGGTCTTCCACAGCGCCAGGATGATTCAGAAATGCCCGGAAAACACGCTCCGTGGTCAACGTGGCCGCCAGGGGCATCAACCCGCCGGTCAGTCCCTTTGCGAGGCATAGGAAATCCGGCACTACTCCCTCGTGATGGCAGGCAAACATTTGCCCGGTGCGCCCAAAGCCGGTCATCACTTCATCCGCGATGAGGAAGACCTCCTCCGCGTCGCACCATTCCCGGAGTTCCCTCAGCATACCTGCGGGCCAGAGCTTCATGCCCGCGGCCCCCTGGATCATAGGTTCGATGACGATACCCGTCAGGGTCAGCATTGTTTCCGGAGTGAGTGCCCGCAGCTTGTCCATGTTGTCCAGCAACAGGACATCCATGCCCATTTTACGGAAGCGTTCGTGAAAGACATCAATGCCGCCCAGAGCCGCTGCGCCCATGGTGTCTCCGTGGTAACCGCCGTGAAAAGCGGCGAAGCGGGTGCGCGAAGGCTGGCCGGTCTGCTGTCGGAACTGGATGGCCATTTTGAGAGCGCACTCGATAGCTGTGGAGCCATCATCGCTGAAGAAAACTCTCGTTAGGGTGTCCGGAGGCCAGAGCGCACTGAGTGCTGCCGCCAGCAGGATGCCTGGTTCGTGCGTGTAGCCGAGGGAGGAAACATGAGCGATGCGGTCCAGTTGCGCTTTCACCGCTGCCAGCAGCCGGGGGTGGCCGTGGCCGTGGATGCATGTCCAGATCGTGCTGTTACCATCAATGCCCCGCCGCCCGTGTTGGTCGGTGAGCCAGACGCCCTCGCCATGGCGGATGATGACAGGCTCGTGCTCCGGGGCGCACCACTCTCTCATCCGGGTGAAGGGATGCCAGAAATGTGCTTTGTCCAGCTCCGCGAGCTTTTCCGGAGACATCGAGTATGATCTTGACTAAAAAAGGTCAGGCGCGCTCCGCCAGCCATTCGCGGAGCACCCGGTTGAATTTCCGGTTTTGATCCATGGTACCCACTGACACCCGGATCCACTCCGGCAGATTATAGCTCCGCATGGCGCGGAGGATGACGCCCTTCCGCATGGCAGCGTGAAACAGCGCGTCTCCGTCCCCTACTTTTACCAGCACAAAGTTCGCGTGGCTGGGAACAAACTCCAGACCCAGTTCCGTAAAGATCCCCTGGAGAAAGGCCCGGCCCTCCCGGTTCACCTCCCTAGTGCGCTCTATGTGCAGATCATCCTGAAGCCCGGCCAGGGCACCCGCCTGTGCTACGGCATTGGCATTGAATGGCTGGCGGGTTTTTTGCAGGATTTCCGCCAGATGCGCCGGCGCCATCCCGTAGCCTATCCGCAGCCCGGCGAGTCCCTGAATCTTGGAGAATGTCCTCATGATCACCACATTCCGGCCCTCTTTCACATATTTCAAGGTGTTGAGCGGCTCGTCCAGAAACTCATAATAGGCCTCGTCAAAAATCACTATCACATCCTCCGGTACCTTCTTCATGAAGCGGTCGATCTCTTCCTGATGACACAGCGTGCCGGTCGGGTTGTTAGGATTTGCGATGAAGATTTCCCTAGTGCGCGGGGTTATGGCGGCAGCCATGGCGTCGAGGTCGTGCTTAAACCCGGGGTCCGGCACCTCCACAGTTTTTGCGCCGAACAAAGTGGCCATCAGCTTATAAACCACAAAGGCGTGGGCTGCGGTGATGACTTCATCTCCTGGCTGAAGAAAGGCGTGGCCGACAAATTCGATGATCTCGTTGCTGCCATTACCGAGGACGATGTTTTCTTTTCCAAGGCCGAACTTTGCGGCGATGGCTGTCCTCAGTTTGTAGCCTCCGCCATCCGGGTAAAGTTGGGCTTGAGCGAGCGCGGCGTGCATGGCCTCGAGCGCCTGCGGGGACGGCCCCAGAGGATTTTCATTGCTCGCAAGCTTCACAATATCAGCGGGTTCCAGCCCAAGCTCACGGGCCACCTCCTCCACAGGTTTTCCGGGTTCATAGGCGACGAGATTCTTTAGGTGGGCATGGGCACGATTCCAGATGTCAGTCATAAGCCAGACAGTGATGGCCATCCCCGGCCCGCGTGCAAGTAACAATACTCATTTGCAAACAATGGTTGTGCCCAGTAGCGCTAGTGAAACGACCCTTCAACGACCCAACAACATCGCACACATTTATGAAACGTATTCTTCTCGCCGCCGCACTGGGAATGTTCTCCCTCAACGCAGGCATACAAGCCCAAGATAAGCCCGCCGCAAAGGTGGTCGACGCCACCAAAGACACCGTCAAAAAAGTCAAAGACGCAGCCGGCAAAGCTGCGGACAAAGCGGCTGACACTGCTAAAGATGTGGCTGACAAAGCAAAGGAGGCCGCCGGTAATGCTTCTGATGCTGCCAAAGATAAAAAGGCAGCCAAACCAGCAGCGAAAGAGGAAATGAAACCAGCCAAGGCGGAGACAAAAAAGGCCACTCCCCGGAGCAAGCAAAAGCCTGAAGAACTCAGCGAGTCCGACAAGGCCCTTCTGGCTGGTGCCAAAAAGAAGGTGGAGGCACTCACTGCCGCACAGACCACAAAGTTGATGGCCTACGCCAATGAAGGCGACGTGAAAGCCCTCACAGCTGTCGATGGCATCGGTGATCTCAAGGCCAAGGCAATCATTGCTGAACGTCCCTACAAGAGCGGCGAAGACCTCATTATGGTCGAAGGCATTGGTGAAGGCACATTCGACAATATCCTCGCCAGCATAAAGGGTGAAGCCAAAAAGGCAGAGCCAAAGGCAGAGCCAAAAGGTGAGCCAAAAGGTGAGCCAAAAGCGACAAAGAAAGATACCACCAAAAAGCCTAAGTAATCAGGCTATCCGCCCGGCAGATTCAACAGTTATGATATGACCGCCGCAGCGCCGCAGGGCCTGCGGCGGTTTTTGTTTAGGCGATAGCTTCAGGTGGGAGCCCTGCATGAAATGCGTCCCCGTCGCCACGGAGGCTCTCTCAGTTCTTCTGTATCCTATTCTCCTAGTGCAGGGGGCGTGATCCTAAGGGCAGGGAAGGGGAAATGGGCGTCGATTTGGTTTGCCGGTCGGCCCGGATCAAGCCCAGGAGCCATTCCCGGTCCGGGAGTATTGCTAGTCCGGCATACCCAGGATAGGGCAACGCCGACTGCGCCTTGACTCCTAGGAGCGCCCGCAGAAAGCCCGTATTGTTGAAGCGGACCGTGGTATTGATACCGGCGAGACGGC
>JAYVJI010000799.1:0-2730 GCA_043769435.1 Verrucomicrobiota bacterium | reverse complement strand
GCTCGGTCTTGATGAATCTCCCTATGCAGGATGGGTTGCCGCAGGCATTTTTGCTGCCGAGTGTATCTTCTGCTGTTTCCTGCGCCCTACACCGCCACCCGCGGCTGATGCCCCGCGCCGTTGGAAAGACTACCTCGGGCTTGATGCCCTCGCCTTGCTCAAGAACCGGGATCACCGGACTATTTTCATCACATCCGCTTGCTTCTCCGCTCTGCTCACCCCGCTCTACCTTTATACCACGGGCCACCTTAAGACCCTGGGAGACACTACTCCCACTGCGACCATGAGCCTCGGTCAGGTTTTTGAAGGCTTCGCCTTGTTTGCTGTTTCCGGCATGTTAGTGCGCTTCCGGCTGAAGTACATCCTCGCTGCGGCTCTCTTCTGCGGCGCGCTGCGTTACTTTCTGCTCATGACCAATGTCCACTGGGCGCTCATCGCCAGCGTCTGCCTTCATGGGGTCGTTTTTGTCCTGTTTTATCCGACTGTCCAGATCTACATGGAACAGAGGCTGAATCCTTCCATCAGGAGCCAGAGCCAGGCGTTGCTATCGCTTTTCAACAGCGGCATCGGCAACCTCAGCGGCTACCTGCTGATAGGCTGGTGGTTCCGGCATTGCACGGTGCAGGACTCCACGGACTGGGTGGGTTTCTGGACGCCGGTGGCGACAGCGACACTGCTGCTCAGCCTACTTTTCCTGCTGTTCTACCAAGGCAACCGCAGCAAGCGTGCGGGGTGACTCTCAGCGGATCTGGCCGGTCCCGGTGACTTTATACTTGTAGATGGTCAGTTCTCGCAACCCCATGGGTCCGCGGGCGTGCAGCTTATCCGTGCTGATGCCTATTTCACAGCCAAAGCCGAATTCCCCGCCATCATTGAATCGGGTGCTGGCATTCCAGAGGACCACCGCGCTGTCCACCTCATGGAGAAACCGCTCAGCCGCAGCTGCGTTCTCAGTGACTATGCAGTCACTGTGCCGGGACCCGTGGCTGGCTATGTGGGCCAGCGCTTCATCCATGCTGTCTACGGTCCGGATGGAAAGTATCAGGTCAAGGTGTTCAGTATCGTAGTCTGCGGGAGCGACCGGCACCGTCTCCGCAGGGAACATCGCCCGCAGATCCTCACCGGCACGGAGTTCCACCCCGCTGGCGCGCAGGGCGGGCACCGCTGCAGCATAAAATTCCGGCGCGATGTCACGATGCACCAGCAGCGTTTCCGCTGCATTGCATACCCCGGGCTTTTGGGCTTTGGCATTCACGATGATCCTCACCGCCATAGCTACCTCAGCACTGGCATCCACGTATACGTGGCAGATGCCGTCATAGTGCTTGATGACCGGCATGCGGGCACAACTGACCACCGCCTCGATGAGCCCCCGCCCGCCCCGGGGAATGATGAGATCAAGACAGTCATCCATCTCCGCCATGATCCTGACACTGGCGCGGTCCGTGAGCGGGATGAGCTGGATGCTGCCCGCCGGCAAGCCCGCCGGTTCTCCACCCGACTGCAGAGCCCGGGCTATCGCCAGATTGCTGTGTATCGCTTCGCTCCCGCCACGGAGCAGCGTGGCATTCCCGCTCTTGAAGCAGAGCACTGCGGCATCGCAGGTTACGTTAGGACGGCTCTCAAATATTATGCCTACAACCCCCACCGGGACGCGCACTTTTTTCATGTGCAGCCCATTCGGACGGGTCCACTCCTCCAGCACTTCACCTACCGGATCCGCCAGTGCGGCCACAGCCTCCACCCCTGCCGCCATGGCCTCAATGCGGGCGGGCGTCAGCAGCAACCGGTCCAGCATGGCAGCGTTGAGTCCCTTCTCCCGGCCTGCCTCCATATCCGTTCCGTTGGCAGCAAGTATCGCCGGCACCGCCACCCTGAGCGCCTGTGCCTGCGCCAGCAATATCGCGTTCTTCTCAGCTGCAGACAGGCAGGACAATGCATGGGCTGCTTTACGTGCCTGCTGTCCCATTTCGTGGATGACTTGCTTGATATCTGTTCCCATTATTCCAATGCCGTGCTCCCCCTGCCGCCTGAATTCAATGCCGGAGGCAAGGGAATTTTGGATCAGGCCCTCCCGCAAAAGGGGCGGCGCGTGGACGGCGAGGAAATCCATTGCTCTCCCCGGAATTGCGGACTTTGCATTCCTGCCTTATTTTTTCATGAATCACCTGCCAAATAGCATCATGCCGGACGCTCACTGCATTACTTGCGCTGCCGTATTCATATCGCTGCCAAGCCCGGGAAAAGGACCCGCAGCTGGCCTGACCGCTCCTTTTGATCCCCGGTTTCTCTGCCTGCCAGAGTGAAGGACGAGCCAGCTCATACGGCACCTGATGCCGACGGTGCACCACTGCCGCAGCCACCATCCAACGTGGAGTTCGTGGGAAGAATGGTTGCTGCCAACTGCCCGTGGTGCGGCACTTCCGTCGGGGTGGACGCCTCCCGCCCCCAACACCTTCAATATTGCCATCATTGCGGACGGGCATTGCGCAAGCTTCACAGAAAGCGCCGGAACTTTGTCCGGGAGGGAGTTCCCCAGGAACAGGAACAGAAACAAGACCGCGATCACGCCTGGATGTTGATAGGCGGGCTGGTCCTCGCTGCTGCCCTCGCTGCGGCATTCACTATCGTTATTAAGAGGCGTCCGGAGAGCATTCCTTCCGGGCTGGCTGCGCCCGCCGTGCGCTCCCGGGACGAGGAGGTCCAGGCGTTGGTCTCACGCTTCCTTGC